>NZ_JASDCD010000013.1:0-136806 GCF_030408095.1 Pseudoalteromonas sp. APC 3893 | reverse complement strand
ATCAGCTATCAGCTATCAGCTATCAGCTATCAGCTATCAGCTATCAGCTATCAGCTATCAGCTATCAGCTATCAGCTATCAGCTATCAGCTATCAGCTATCAGCTATCAGCTATCAGCTATCAGCTAGAAATTTTGCGCATATTAACTGACGTGTCAAGACGAGCTTGCCTTAAACTGACGGCTGACGGCTGACGGCTACAAGCTTAAAGCTTTTTAGGCTTGTGTTGCGTTTCTCTGGCGCAGCACTTCAAACAAACAAATGCCCGTGGCAACGGATACATTAAGGCTTGAAACACTTCCTGCCATTGGGATTTTAACCAGTACGTCACAGTGCTCGCGAGTTAAACGACGCATGCCTTCACCCTCAGCGCCCATTACAATGGCCATTGGGCCTGTTAGGTTTGCATCAAATACATGGGTGTCAGTTTCGCCAGCCGTGCCAACTACCCACACACCTGCATCTTTAATTTCACGTAAGGTACGGGCAAGGTTAGTCACTTGAATAAGCGGGACAGTTTCAGCCGCGCCACAGGCTACTTTTCGTGCTGTGCCATTGAGCTTTGCTGACTTATCTTTTGGAACAATAATCGCGTGGACCCCAGCAGCATCAGCGCTACGTAGACAGGCACCTAGGTTATGCGGATCGGTAATGCCATCAAGCACCAGCAAAAATGGGGTGTCCTCACGGGCAATGATCACATCAAGATCTTTTTCATTGTATGTAGGCGCGGCTTTAACATTAGCGATGATACCTTGGTGCTGCTCATCTTTTGCTTTGTTATCGAGTGCTTTACGCTGCATAAACTGTACTGAAATACCAAATTTACGTGCTTCATTAATTATCGGGGTTAAGCGCTTATCATCACGTCCTTTTAGGGCGTAAATTTCTAAAAAACGCTCAGGCTCTTTTGCTAAAATTGCTTCAACAGAGTGAAAGCCAAAAATTAATTCATTACTCACGTATTATTTGCTCCTGGGCTGGTACGTTTACGGGCATTTTTGCCGGGTCTTTTTGGCTTTTTAACAGCCTTTTTCTTGGTTTTCTTTTTAGTTACGCCATCGGTTGTCGCTTTAGCTTTGCTGCGACTGGCTGGTTTCTTTTTACCTTTACTACTGCTTTGTGAGTCTGATTGACCCTTAGTACCCGCTGATGACTTACCTTTGCGAGGCTCTTTTTCATCGTCTTTTTTACCAGGGATTTTACCCGCTTTTAATTGTGAACGAACACTGGCTGGGGCATGACCCCCTTTTGCAGAGCCACGACGGCGTGAATAACGGTCTTGAGCAACATCACCACTTAAGGTTAAGTTGATACGACGTTCATCCAAACTCACCGAGGCAACTTGCACAGTAACTTTATCACCAAGGCGATACACCTTGTGAGTTTGCTCACCAATCAAGCAATGCTTAGCTGCATCATGTTGGAAATATTCACTACCTAAGTTGGTTACATGAATTAAACCATCAATTTGTAAATCATTTAAGCGAATAAACAAACCAAAGTTTGTAACAGAAGATATAACACCTTCAAACTCATCACCCACATGATCTTGCATAAATTCACACTTAAGCCAATCAGCAACTTCACGTGTGGCATCATCTGCGCGGCGCTCAGTGGTCGAACATTGCTCGCCTAACTGATCAACTTCGTCATCACTATATACATAGTCACCCGAAGTTTGCATGCCTTGTGCTTTTAAAATACCTTTAATTGCACGGTGCACCACTAAATCAGGGTAACGGCGAATTGGTGAGGTAAAGTGTGCGTATTCACCCAGCGCTAAACCAAAGTGACCGATGTTATCAGCTTGATACACAGCCTGCTTCATCGAGCGCAGCAGCATGGTTTGAATAAGCTCAGCTTCAGGGCGATCCCCTAGCTTAGCAAGTACATGGGTGATTTCTTTTGGTGTTGGCTCATCACTAAGCGTTGATTCAATGCCAAGCTCAGACAAGAACTGTCTAAAGTTACCGAGCTTTTCGCCATCAGGCTCATCGTGCACACGATAAAGCGCGCTGGCTTCGTGTTTTTCAAGCATTTTAGCCGCAGATACATTGGCTAAAATCATACATTCTTCAATTAACTTATGCGCATCGTTACGAACCACTGGCACGATTGATTCAATCTTACGTTGGGCATTAAATACAAAGCGGGTTTCTAATGTTTCAAACTCAATAGCCCCACGCTGTTGGCGCGCTGACTTAAGTGCCATGTACATTTGCTGTAAATCAGTTAAATGCGGAACTACGGCTGCATATTCTTTACGTAGCTTTTCATCACCTTGCAAAATGGCATTGGTTTTGGTGTAAGTGAGGCGCGCATGCGAGTTCATAACCGCTTCATAAAAACGATAACCAGAGAGCTTACCTGCTTCTGATACCATCATTTCAGCAACCATGCATAAACGATCAACTTCAGGGTTTAATGAACATAACCCATTAGAGAGCACTTTTGGCAGCATAGGAATAACTTGCTCAGGAAAATACACTGAGTTACCGCGTTCAATCGCTTCTTTGTTAAGTGGCGTATTCATGCCAACATAATGCGATACGTCAGCGATGGCCACCCATAAGCGCCAACCACCGGACTTTTTACGCTCACAATAAACGGCATCATCAAAATCGCGGGCATCTTCACCATCAATTGTTACTAATGGTAAATCACGTAAATCTACGCGATTTTGTTTATCGGCTTCTTCTACAAACTCACCTAAATGAGCAACTTGTTTTTCAACAGCTTCGGGCCATACATGGGGAATATCGTGGTTACGTAGCGCAACTTCAATTTCCATTCCTGGCGCTAAATGCTCACCTAATACATCAACAACCTTACCTACCGCATTCATATTACGACTTGGGTTTTGGGTTATTTGTACTTGCACCATTTGGTTATGGCGAGCGCCTTTTTCAGTACCGGGTAAAATAATAATGTCTTGCGTAATACGTGGATCTTCGGCCACCACTACTGCAATACCATGCTCAACAAAATAGCGACCGACAATTGGCGCTCGTTCATTGGTCAGCACTTTAATAATTCGTGCATCACATTTACCGCCAGAGCCACGTTTAGTGCCTTTCGCGAGTACAATGTCGCCGTGCAGCACCATATTCATTTGATGCTTGGCAATAAACCAGTCTTTACTTTCGCCTTCAACTTCTAAAAAGCCAAACCCGTCTCTATGACCTATGACTTTACCTTTCGTCAGGCCAGCTTCGTCAATTAAGGCGTAACATTTAAACTTATTAAAATATAACTGACCATCGCGCTCCATAGCTCGCAAACGGCGTTTAAAGGCAATTTGTCGCTCGTCGTCGTTCACCGCCATTTCTTCACATAACTGCTGAAAGTTGGCTGGTTTTGCACGGTCTTTTATATGAGTAAGTATAAACTCACGGCTTGGGACAGGGTTTTCGTACTTTTCTTGTTCTCGACTGAGATTAGGATCTTGGTTTGACATTCACTATCTTGTTAATTGGTTATGTTGTTATTTTAACCCATAACCGAACAATGAGACAGGCAAAAGCTATGAAACTTTTAAGAAAGCCCATTTAGATGAGCTAAATTAACTTAAAATGGCTACAACCAGCCTTTTTGCTTGGCTATTCGTGCCGCATCTACTCGGTTACTGGCATTTAATTTGGCAATAGCGTCTGATAAATAATTACGCACAGTGCCCTCACTTAAGAATAACCTTGCGGCAATCTCAATAGTTTTCAACCCTTCACTGGCTAACTGCAATGCTTTTCGTTCTTTTTCTGATAACGGATCGTTATCTTCAAGGGCGTTTAAGGCAAGCTCTGAATCAATTACTTTTTGCCCTGCCATCACTTTTTTTAAAGTCGCGATTAAGCTTTCACTGGGCGCTTCTTTTAATACAAATCCTTTTACACCAGCGGCCATAGAGCGGCGAATATACCCTGAACGTGAAAATGTGGTCATAATCACCACTTTTATATCAGGCAAGTCTGTATGTAACTTTTGAGCGAGTTCAATACCGCTCATAATAGGCATTTCAATATCAGTTAATACTATATCAGGCTTTAAATCGGCTATTTCTTGCAACGCTGTTTGCCCATTTGTTGCTTGCCCTATCACCTCTATACTAATATCTAAACTTAATAAAGCAGCCACTGCGCCACGTACCAAGCCCTGATCTTCTACTAGATAAACTTTTATCATATGAGTTCCTGTGCTGGCTGTAATAATGGCAGCTTAACCTTCAAGCCAAAGCTTTGTCCTATTTTCAAATCTGCAGTACCGCCAAGTTGTGCTGCTCGCTCTTTAATACCTGTTAAACCATTACCTAGCGTTATATTTGAGCTGTCATCTTGATTACTAATATTTATAAAAAGTTGCTGCTGTGTTTGCTCAACATGTATATCACAGCGCTTACTTCTACTGTGGCGCATTAAGTTGGTAACGGCCTCTTTGATTATTAAGTTTGCAACCCCCTCAACAGTAGGAGGAAGCCTATCCACTTCTACTTTGAGCTTGACAGTAAAGCCATGCTCAAGTAAACGTTGGTGTAGTGCATCAAGCTGATTATGGATGTTAAGCTGTTTCAAATCACTTACCGCACTTCTAACATCACTGAGTAACTGTCTAGCCAACTCTGCAACTTGGTCAATTTCACTATTTGCTTGTGCGTAACGCTCTGCGTGATTGAGTTTACTCGCCAGCTCTGATTTTAGTGCAATAGATGATAACGAATGGCCTAATATATCGTGCAAATCACGGGCTATCCGCTCTCGCTCTGCAATGGCGGCTAACTGTTCCAACTGCTGAGCACTTTGATGTTCACGCATTTTATGAATATGCTCTTTGCGCGCAGCTGCACCAAAGCCAAAAAGCGCAACACTCAAGATTAATGAGCCCGCCAAAAAGTATTCGGCGTTGTGAATACCTGTAATGTAGGCACTTATGCCGATACTTATAAACACACTTATGATAGCAATGATTCTAGGAAGCTTTACAAAACTAAAACCTGCAATATAAGCCGTAAAACCTAATAATGTAGAAGTACCTGTAGTAAAAAAACTGGCAGACACACAAACTATCAGCATCGCCATAAACAATTCAGTTACTTGACCTACGCTTTTACCAACAGCCTTGATATACAAGGCGACAAATACAATATAAAGCCCTAATGTAGCGCTTATGTTTAATGCGCTCAATTGGGAGAAGTTAAATATTGTCGGTAGCAAATAGAAACCGGTGAATAAAAGAGGCCCCCAACTCCAAAACGGTTTTAACTTTATCTTAGTGATTATTTTCATCATTGATTTCCAACTATACACTTTGCATTTTTAGGCCTACTACACCAACTAATATAAGAGCAATACAACCTAGTTGAACAAATGATAATGGCTCTTTCAACCAAACAAAGCTAAATAAACAAATACCTACAGTGCCAATTCCTACCCACACAGCATAACCTACTCCGAGCGGTAATGACTTTAAGGCATATGATAAAAATGCAAAACTTATCCACATTGAAATAAACGTAATCACACTGGGCCAGAGTTTAGTAAAGCCATTTGACTGCTTCATTGCCAGCGCCCATACAACTTCAAAAATGCCTGCAATTAATAAACTCATCCATGCTGCAATATTCATAGCCAACCTACCTTACTGAAGTTAATCATCTCAATACGTTAACTATCTCTTTTAAAGCAGGCTTAGTGTAGTGTAAATTGTCATTAAACAAACTGACTTTTGTCATAATCAACATACAAAAAGCTACAAAAATACGCCACAAACTTTAGCAGTAAAATACTAGTCTTAATAATTTAAAAGAGGTCAAATGCAGCCACAACAACAAAGTCTTATTTATTTACACATAGCAGTACTGTTGTTTGGCGGCACAGCTTTGTTTGCTAAATTAATTAACCTTAATGCATTAGATATTACTGTCTACCGCACTGCAATCGCAGCGGTTGCGCTTTTAATATTGTTAGGGTTACAAAAAAAAGCAATTAGGCTGCACTCACTCAAAGATTACGCTATAGCACTTTTTTTAGGGGTAACAGTAGGACTCCATTGGGTGACTTATTTTGCCGGAATGCAATTAGCAGGCATTGCTGTGGGTATGATTGCGTTTTTCACTTACCCCGTGATCACTGTGTTTATAGAGCCTTTTTTTCATGGTAACAAACCTAAACTAAAAGAC
This sequence comes from Pseudoalteromonas sp. APC 3893, assembly GCF_030408095.1. NCBI lineage: Bacteria > Pseudomonadati > Pseudomonadota > Gammaproteobacteria > Alteromonadales > Pseudoalteromonadaceae > Pseudoalteromonas > Pseudoalteromonas sp. APC 3893. Next base: position 130,635 of record NZ_JASDCD010000013.1, on the reverse strand, counting down.
TTAATAAGCGCAGCTGTTGTCATGGTAGGAATCTATTTACTCACCCCTGATGCAAATATTGGTAACGATGTAACTTTAGGTATCATAATAGGCATCATATCGGCTTTTTTCTTTGCTTTTAGAAACATCATTCATAAACGCTATTTTAGCCAGTATGGCGGCCCACAAACAATGCTTTACCAAACCCTAGTGGCATGTCTTATGTTGTGTGCTTTTATAGACGTGCCCATCACGCAAGTAACCCATTATGATTTAAGTTTATTAATTGTTGCAGGCGTTATTTTTACGGCAACACCACACTCGTTATTTGCAGCTAGCTTACAGTATTTATCTGCATCAACAGCTGGGCTTATATCTTGTTTACAGCCATTATACGGTACATTTTTAGCTTTTTTATTATTACATGAACAACCTTCATTACTGACTTTAGTCGGTGGAACTTTAGTGATCAGCGCAGCGTTTTATGAAACCTGGTCAGTGACACGGAAACACAAATGATGAAAATATTTGCTCACCGCGGTGCAAGCGGTACTTATCCTGAAAATACGCAAAGTGCAATCAAAGCAGCCGTTGAAATAGAAGTAGATGGTATTGAAGTTGATGTACAAAGTTGCTCAGACGACTACATGATAATCCATGATACCTGGCTCGACCGAACCACCAGCGGACGCGGTAAAGTAAATAAACTAACCCGTAAACAAATTCAACGCTTTGATGCAGGCAATGGGGAATTTGTGCCGACTCTTAGCCAACTTATTGATTGGGTAGACAACAAAACATTAGTTAATTTAGAGCTCAAGCATACTTTTTCTCTGGATAAGTTTGTTGCCCAAATGGAAGCGAGTGTAGCAAACAATAAGCTCTCTCGTGATAACCTTTTAGTGTCGTCGTTCGATCACCACCAACTCATGTGGCTTAAACAACAGTTACCATGGGTAAAAATAGGTGCATTAACAGCTTCAATTCCAATTAATTATGCAGAGTTTGCTCAGCGACTTCATGCATACAGCATTCACATTGACAAAAACTTTATTAATCATGAGTTTGTTGCTGACGCAAAAAGTAGGGGCTTGGAAATTTATGCGTATACTGTTGATAAACAAGAAGACATTGAACAAATGCTAGAATATGGTGTCGACGGCATTTTTACTAACTACCCATGCAATACTAAAATGATTTTAAACTCACTCTAATGAACATTTTCAATGGCTGTGATTTAACCTATATTCTTGAATTAATTTAAATTTGAGCGATACTGAGTTAAACACGATGCAACAACCAAGTGGACCATTAATGAGTGGGTATATGCGTATTTATAATTTAATTGAACAGAGTTTATTCTTCACTTTAACACGAAAAATAGTCGGTAATTTAATTTTTGTTTTTACTTTTCAAATAATTACTCTAATTTGGTTGTATCAATCTCTAAATGAGAAAAATGCGAGTACAGGCTTATTTTGGTTGCTGAGCGGTATCATTGTCATCGGTTTTGCTTTTACTCTTTTCTACATGCGCTTTTTAATTGTGCGCCCAGTAACAGCTATGCGCGACACCCTCGTTCAAATAAATCAGCAAGATGCCAATCTCAGCGCTAAACTCCCCCAATTCACTTATGACGAATTTCGTGAAATAAGCGAACAATATAACCAATTTACCACTCATTTAACTGAGTTACTTGCAACTACCTACCAAAGTGCACAAGCAAGTGCGCAAAGTAACAGTGACGTTACTCACTCAATGCAGCAAACAGCTGCATTAAGCGAACAGCAAATTAACTTTAGCCAAACAATTACATCAGCGAGTAATCAAATAACCGACAATTTACAAGGTATTGTCACCAATACTGACAATGTTCATGAAGTGAACGCTGAACATTTACATTTTGTAACTAACTCTGCAAAAGAACTCACAGAATTAGTCTCTCAAGTAAAATCTATTGGGCACGTCCTTGGTAAGTTTTCAGAAACAATCACCGGATTAAAGCAAAATAGTGAAAACATTCGCAGCATTTTAAAAATGGTCGAGGAGTTTTCAGACCAAACAAACTTATTAGCTTTGAATGCTGCGATTGAAGCAGCTCGTGCGGGCGAAGCAGGAAGAGGATTTGCAGTCGTAGCTGACGAAGTTAGAACCTTATCCGTGAAAGTCAGTGACGCGACGCGACAAATTAGCGACTTTATTAATCAAATGGACTCACTTGTTGGCCAAACAAACAAAGAGTCTGAACAATTAATGGGCTACTCTCGCAATGCTGAAGACACAATAAGTAAAACCTCTCATGGCTTTACTCAGCGACTCATTGAATTTGAACAAAACCAACAACAACTTCAACAAATAGTCAGCGCTGTACACCAGTTAGAACAAACCCAAAACCAGACGCATAAGACCGTTGAGGAAATTGTAGCACTCGGTTCACAAGCTAAATCTCAAATAGATGTAGCACTAACTGATTGCCAACAATCACAAAGACTTAGTGAACATACTCAACAACAGTTAAAGCACTTTGTTGAGGAACAGTGATTTTGCTCAACGATTATGATAAATTGCGCCGCTATTTTTCATGATTAGTGTACCCACGTGACGAACCCAACGCCTAATTACCAACAACTTGCTTTAGATATAAAACAATGGGGTCTAGAGCTCGGCTTCAGCGAAGTCGGTATTACCGATATTGATTTAACTAAGCATGAAGCTCAACTTCAGCGTTGGCTTGATTTAGGTTATCACGGCGATATGGAATATATGGCAGCACATGGCATGAAACGCGCGCGCCCCGCAGAGCTTGTCCCCGGAACGCAACGGGTTATTTCGGTCAAAATGAATTACTTGCCTCCAGATGCAAGTTTTGCCAAAAACCTTAAAAATACCGACAAAGCTTATATTAGCCGCTACGCGCTTGGTCGCGATTATCATAAATTGATGCGCAACCGTATAAAAAAGTTAGGTCAAAAAATAGAACAACATGTTGAACACCTTGGTTTTCGTCCATTTGTTGATTCAGCGCCTGTCATGGAGCGTCAACTTGCAGAAAAAGCGGGCCTTGGTTGGCGTGGCAAGCATAGTTTATTAATAAACAAAGAAGCTGGCTCGTGGTTTTTTCTTGGAGAGTTATTTGTTGATATACCGCTGCCGATAGATAAACCTAATGAATTTGAAGGCTGCGGAAAATGTGTTGCATGTATAACCCTTTGCCCTACAGGGGCGATTGTTGAACCGTATGTAGTTGATGCACGCAAATGTATTTCATACTTAACCATTGAATTGCAAGGTCCAATCCCTGAACAATACCGTGCGTTATTAGGCAATCGTGTTTATGGCTGTGATGACTGCCAATTAGTATGCCCATGGAACCGTTACGGTCAAATTACCGATGAAGCTGACTTTCATCCACGTAAACAACTCAAAGATAAAGAGCTGCTTGAACTGTTTGCTTGGGATGAAGCTACTTTTTTAAAAAACACCGAAGGCAGTCCCATCAGGCGTATTGGCCACCAGCGTTGGCAACGTAACTTAGCCGTTGGGCTAGGAAACGCTGAATTTAATCAAACAATTATTGATGCTCTTAATAGCACACGGGAGCATGCATCTGAATTAGTAAAAGAACATATTGATTGGGCCCTCGAACAACAATTAAAAAAACAAAAGCAGCTTCGTAAAACTGCTCGTTTAATCAGAATTGTCGAAAAAGGCCTACCTCGAGACGCATAGCTATTTGCTGATTAAAAGAGTTAAGTCTTGCTCAATCTCGTTAAATGCCGCTTTGACGCCTTTTACAGACGCCTCACGAGCCACTGAGTTTTGAATCGTTTGATCTACCTTTTGATAAATAAACATTTCTTGGTCGTCATCTAATCCCATACTCGGGATCCGCTCTTCGAGTTCTTCTTGCAAGCGTTTAAACACTGCTTCATTAGATACTCTATTTTCATCAAGTAACTCTATCAAATCCTGAAACTTTTTATGTAGCATAGTAACCACATTATTAAAATTATCTTGCTGAGACTTTAATTTTTTACTGGTTAAAATTGCACGTAATTGCTGCTCTGTCACACTCACTAAAAAACACACATGATCACGAATTCGGCCATGTTTATCTGGATCGTGATCTGGCATATTTAGAATCAGCATACTGATCAGTTCATAGTTAACTAAAATGCGGTGAGAAAACTCATGTAAACGCCCTTTACTCTTTAACATATCAAATAGCTCTATCACGATAGGTGAACAGCTACCATTTAAAGCAAAATGCTGTGCAGGCTCAGGGTCTAATCTAAACTCAATATTACTTTGTAAATCAAAACTATTCAGACAATTAACCAAGGCTTGGCCTAAGTCTTTAACGTTATCTATTAATGCAATACTTTCAATGTAGTTAACTATTTGCCCCATTTCACTGCAGTTGGCCATTGCATTAAAAGCCGTCGATGTTGCATCTTCTACCTGTTGCTCTAAACTTGCTTTTTCAAGTAACACGTCGTTTAAATGGACAAGTTTTGCTTTAAGTTCATCTTGGCTAAATGGCTTAACAATATAATCTTCTGCCCCAACAGCATAGCCTTCCATCCGCTCTTCCACCGTGCCTCTGGCTGATACAAACATGACTATCATATGTTCAGTCTTTGGGTTTGCCTTTAATTGCTTACACACTTCATAACCATTCATTTTTGGCATACTAACATCAAGCAAAATAACTTGTGGTAAGAACTCTTCGACCATACTTAAGCATTCAGGGCCGCCACTTGCTACTTTTAACTCAAAGGGAAGATCTGCTAAAATTTCTTCAATTATTTCGAGGTTAAAAGGTTCGTCATCCACAGCTAAAATTCGAGTTAAAGGCATAAATATATGTCATCCATTCTTATATTGTCTTTTAATAGTTTAGTCTCAAAAAAAACACTTACCAGCCAGTCTAAGTAATTTATTTCTCCTGTGTACAAGATGTCATTGTTTTCAGCGGTAATTTAACCTTAATTGTTGTGCCGCCTAAATCATTATTATGCGCAGTAATATCACCTTGATGTAAAAGCACAAACTCCCTACATAAAGCTAAACCTAAGCCAGTTCCTCCTGAACCATTATTCGTTTTACTACTTTGTATAAATTTTGAGAAAACATGTTCTAATTCATCTTCAGGAATACCCACGCCGCTATCAATCACTTCTATCATTGCATGCTGTTCTATTTGCATTAGTGTTAAGGTTATATCGCTATGAGGACCACTAAACTTCAGCGCATTGCCTAAGATATTGCGTAAAAGTTGATTTACTTGCTCTTCATCACAATCAGCTACGACAGATGTTTTGGGGGGCTGGTATGCGATTTCTATTTCTTTTTCCATCGCAGTCCCTGCAACATCCTCTATCGCCGTTTTAATTATATGACTCAAGTCATGTGCCTGTGGATTGAACGGAAATTTACCTACATCTAGTTTAGATAAATCTAATAAGTTATTTAATAATGAAAATAAACGTTCACCGCTGGATTCAATTCTAGTTAAGTACTTGAGTATTTTATCCGTGGAGAAATCCCCTTTACGAAGCTTATCTAACCCAAACCGAGCAAAACTTAAAATTGAATGCATGGGTGTTCTTAACTCATGAGACATATTCGCCAAAAATTCTGATTTACTATGATTAGCAGCTTCGGCTAAATCTTTTGCTTGTTCCAATTGACACGTTCTTGCACGAACTTGCTCTTCGAGCATATCTTTAGCTTCTAATAAAAGCTCCTCTTTTTGTTTCAAGTGCGTTACATTTTTAAAGATAACAGCCAGTGCTATTTCACCATGATGGTCAATCTCATTAAATGAGCCGACTAAAGGAATTCCAGCTCCCTCTTTTTGAGGCAGGTATAAATCACAGCTAAACTGTCGGTTTAAATTAAGTGTGGTTATTTTTTCTTTAATCTGTGAAATCGAGGGACTATCTAATAGCTCGAACACCGAACGCCCTTGAAAATCTTTAGCGGCTAAAGAAAATAAGCGTGAACAAGCATCATTCGCTTCAATAATTTTGCCATTACGCTCAAATAACATTATCGCATCTGGAGTATGTTTATAAATAACACGCAATAAACTGTCTTTTTCAATTAGCGCATCAACAGTATCTTGCAGTCGTTCAACCAGTTCAGTGTTATGACGCTTTAATAATTCTGTTTGCCAAAGTTTATGCAAAGATTGTAGCAATACGTTTTCATCAAGTGGCTTTATTAGAACATCTTCAACACCTTGGCGAATAGCTTCAATCATCGAAACTTGATCCGGTTTTGAGGTAAACAGCAAGCAGCGACACTGTGGTTGCAACTGCTTTAACTTGGCAAATACTTCAAGGCCTGACCCATCCGGCAAACTAAAATCACTAAGCAACAAGTCAAACTTTTGCTTGTTTGCATGAGCTACAGCTTCATTTAAAGTACTTGCGGATTTTGTTGGAATATGTGCACCGAGCAAACTTCTCTCTATTTTTTCTAGCCGCTGGGGAATATGGTCGACGAGCAATACGGTGGGTAGTTGTAATATAAAATCGGAACCAAGTTCTAAGATGCTTTCAAGCAAAGAACTGATTTCTTTATTGACAAAAAACGGATAGATAACCACCGCATTAGGCATCAGCCTATTAAGTTCACTGAACGCATTTAGCTGCTCGCCATTTTCAGCTTTGGGGGCTAGTAATAAAAAATTATCTTTACTTACTTGAGCCACTAACAATTGTGCTATATCTAATGGCGTACCATGTGCAATTGCAATTAAGTCATAGTCGTTTAATAGCTCTTCCTCATGCAACATTGAAAAATGAGTCAGTTCAACCTCACAGCCTATGAGTTCAAGTAACACTTTGACTCGCATTGCTAAAATACTACTGCTATCAACGATTAAAATTTTTCGCACAAGTTAACCACACTCTAAAAAATCACCTTAGCAAAGCGTAGTATAAATTTTTATAATTAGCACAAGTAAGGTGTGTTTAATCTAAGTGTTTACCCAGTATCGTTAAGCTATAAAGGTTACCGTCCATAACAGCCACATTAGGAAGTTCGCCCCAGTGCGAAAAGGCAAACTTTTCAAATAACTTTATACTTGGTGTATTGTGGCTAAATATAAATGCTAATAGCACCTTAATATCCAAACGTTTTGCTTGTTGCTCGGCAAACTTTAGTAGCTTTTTACCTAAACCTTGGCCTTGTGCAGCCGAGGTAATGTAAATGCTAATTTCAACTGTACCGTCGTATGCAGGGCGCCCATAAAAAGATTTATAACTTAGCCATGCAACAATTTTATTACCTTGTTGATAAACATAGATTGGCCGTTTTTCTGTGTGGCTATCAAACCAAGCTTGTTTATCTGCAACATTCACAGGCTGCGTGTCAGCAGTTACCATGCGCCCGGCAATGGTTTCGTTATAAATAGCTACAATGGCAGGTAAGTCGTTTTTATCGGCTAATCGAGTAATCATAAAGTTTTAGTAGTTGTTGATCAGTAAATTGCATAGTAACGTATCAAAACAAATGACACTACTGCAAATGGCACTAACTAGCCATACCATATAAAGGAATAGTCAGATGTTGAAAAAATTAATTTTGTGCGGTGCTTTTTTTAGTAGCAGCTTGTTAGCCCACGCTGACCAGATAAAAGAAACAAATATTGCAAGCGAGCAAAGCTGCGATGACTTTACTAACGTTACAATTCGTAAGTTACGCTCAAAAGAGTCAATAAACCTATGTCAATTCAAAGGCAGGCCTTTGCTTATCGTTAATACTGCTAGTAATTGCGGTTTCACTTCTCAGTTTAAAGGTTTAGAAGCGCTTTATCAAAAGTACCAAGAGCAAGGCTTAGTGATATTAGGTTTTCCCTCTGACGACTTTTTCCAAGAAGAAGACGATGAAAAAGAAACAGCAAAAGTTTGCTATATAAATTATGGCGTGACTTTCCCCATGTTCGCAACCAGCGAGGTACGTGGCAGTGATGCAAACCCTATTTTTAAATACTTAAACGAGCAAACCAGCTCACCCAATTGGAATTTTTATAAGTATGTCGTCTCAGCAGATCGCAGCACTGTACAACGCTTTAATAGTAAAACTAAGCCTAACTCTGAAAAGCTAACTAAAGCGATAGAGCAAGCAATTTCAAAGATTTAAATTTATACTGGTACTATCGGTCTTAATTAGATTAGACTAGAATAGAAACAGATTTGATTAAAAAAACACCACAATGTGAACGGGAGATTTTATGACAGTGGCAAGCGCACGACACATCTTAGTAGACAGCGAAGCTGAATGCTTAGATTTAAAAGCAAAAATTGAACAAGGCGAAGAGTTTGCTGAACTCGCTAAAGCACATTCAAATTGTCCATCAGGTCAAGACGGCGGCGCACTTGGCGAGTTTGGTCCTGGTATGATGGTTCCTGAGTTTGATAAGGTTGTTTTCTCTGCACCTATCAACCAAGTACAAGGCCCTGTGCAAACCCAGTTTGGTTATCATTTATTAGAAGTAACCAGCCGTACAGAATAACGTTAGCTATATAGCTAAACAAAAGAAAGCCGCCTCTGCGGCTTTCTTTTTATCTTAAGGAAAGCACATGCAACTACTAGGCTCAACAACCTCGCCCTTTGTTCGTCGCATTCGTATTTGGGCACTGTTAAATCAATGCAGTCTTGAGTTTATCAACTTAGATATTTTTTCAGACACTGATCGTCAGCTAATGATAAAAAATAATCCAGCCCGAAAAATTCCAGTGCTAATCACTAAGCAGCAAACGTTGGCGGATTCAAATAACATCATCCGCTTTTTGCTCGAACAACACAGTCATACTCCTCTGAATTGGCAACAAGAGCATCTGTTAACAATCATTAATGCATGCAATGATTCTCTGGTTGAGCTATTACTTTGTCAGCGTTCAGGATTCGATACGCTAGATGATAAATTATTTTTTAATCTACAGAATGAACGCATTGCTGAAACATTACGCTATTTAAATATCCATTTTGCCGATGCAGAATTTAAAAGCTGTGAATACCTGTGCATCAGTTTATACTGCTTACTTGATTGGATTTGCTTCCGCGAGTTAACAGATCTCACAGGACATACTGAGTTAATGAAGTTTTATCATTCATTTTCTCAGCAACAAGCAGTGCAGCAAACCGATCCTCGAATTTAATATTAAGGGTACACATATGAGCGAAATAGAAATTGAATCGGAACTAGTTAGTTTTGTAGAAAAAGTACGTCAAAGTGAGCAAGTTTGGGCGCTTGGGGCGCAAGACGGTGGTTTTGTTGTTTGCGAATCGAACCAGTTTGAAAGCACGGATGTGTTACTTCTGTGGGAAAGTGAAGCTGCTGCAAAAGCCCAGTGTAAAGAAGAGTGGGCTGATTATGCTCCTGCAGAAATAAACCTTGATGAGTTTTTAGATGAATGGATTGAAGATCTAAAAGAAGACGATGCTTTGATTGGACTAAACTGGAATGACGATCAAGTGTGTGTTGAAATCGAACCTGTAGGCCTTGCACGCGCTTTAAGTGAGTAAATTTAAGCACATACTGAAAACGCTAGTTTATTTGCTTTGTAAAATTTGCTATAAACTAGCGTAAATCTATAGTCTCAAGGTATTACGTTGAAATCCCATCTAGGTCGACGCCCATTTTCAGCGATGGAATTACATACGCTCTCACATGGCTATATTTATGGCGATCAACGCTTACCCCGAGAACAAGCTAAACACTGGCACTTTTGGTTACCATTAATTGCATATTATTCTGGTGCTTATAGCGACGAAATTGGTCATTTAGAGCTAAATAATATTGTTACCTATAATGATATTGCCTGCTTTGACTTTCATACTCATGGAAAAATAAAACCCCGCTTAGTCCCTATTCATCAGGCATTATTTGATGCTGGCTTGAATGAATATATTGCTTTACTTAAACAGCAAAACCATACCCGTCTACTGTTTGACTTACCTTCAAAGTCAGGTCGCTACAGTGAAAAAGTACGTATTTGGTTTTCAGGTGAAGGTGAGCGCGCAGGGTATTTACAAAAGTGCGATATTCCTAATGTTGATCAATTAGGAATGAAAACCGCAATCAGCAGTTTACGACTCAACTTTGAGCAACAAATTCGTATCTTTGCAATTCAAGCACACTCTAAAGATGCCTTTAATTATTTAATGGGCTTTATCGAATACCCTGAACAAACCTTTGCAGATACCGCACTACTCAACCAAGTTATTCAACAGGTACGTAATATCAACCCGCACATTCATTGGCAGCGATTCACAGCTCGACACAGCGCCTGACAAACTTTGTTACCAACCGGCTCATTACTCAGCCCTTAAAAACTGCTAGGATGTAAATTCTAACAAGAACAGTTCAGGGACTCTTATGTTTATAAAAAGCTTACTCACGCTTAGTGTGGCAATCGCCGTACATTCAGCTCATGCCAATGAATACGTTATCGAAAAACTCGCCAAGCCAAGTTCTCAACAGGTTTCACTAACCTTAGATCCAGCTCAGGATACCTTTAGCGGTGAAACAGAAATAACGCTAGAAGTACTTAAACCAACTAAATACATTGAACTCAATGGCGTTGATTATGCAGCGCAAATGGCACAACTTTTAGGCGCAGAGAATTGTGATTTAAGTACACAAATGCTAAAAACAGGCAAGGTGAAGTTCGCATGTGCAGAGCAAATTCAACCGGGTAAATACACCCTAAAAATTGATTTCACCGCACCATATAACCGAAACAGCGTTGGCTTATATAAAACAGTAGATCAAGGCACACCTTATTTATTTACTCAATTTGAAATGAGTGATGCACGTCGTGCGTTTCCGGTATTTGATGAGCCTAGTTATAAAATTCCATTTCAGTTGACTATTACTGCACCGAGTTCGCAAAAAGTGTATGCCAATACACCTGAACTAAAAACCACTATAAATGGCGATATGACGACGCATTTCTTTGATAAAACACCGCCAATTCCATCATACCTTGTTGCCATGGCTGTAGGGCCATTTGAAGAGCGTGAAGTCAAAGGTATGCCAATTCCTGGGCGTATCATTACCCCGCAAGGTAAAATTCATTTAGGCGAGTATGCCGAGCAGAATATGCCTCGCGTCTTAGCCGCACTTGAAGCGTATTTTGGTAGCCCGTACGTTTATAAAAAATTGGATTCTGTGGCAGTCCCTGAATTCCCGTTTGGCGCAATGGAAAACTCAGGTCTTGTTACTTACCGTGAAGACATTTTATTAGTAGATCTGGCAACTGCAACGCGCAGTAAAAAACAACGTAATGTATCCATCATAGCCCACGAGCTTGCGCACCAATGGTATGGTAATCTAGTGACCATGAAATGGTGGAATGACCTTTGGCTAAATGAAGCATTCGCAAGTTGGATGGCCGCAAAAATTACTGCACAGTTAAACCCTGAGTTTGAATCTCATCTAGATTTGCCACAAAACCAAGTTATGGCCCTAGATGCCCGTTTAAGCACTAAGCCAATTCGTAAACCAATCAAAACTGAAGCAGATATTATGGACGGCTTAGGCCTTGCTTACAGTAAAGGCAGCTCCGTACTTGCAATGGTTGAAAACTGGATTGGCGAAAAAGCTTTTCAACAAGGCATACAGGCTTATTTAAAAAAATTCTCTTATAAAAATGCTGAAGCTGCCGATTTATGGCAAGCCTTAGGTTATGCATCTAACAAAGATGTTGCAGGTGTATTAAAGTCATTCATTGAGCAATCATCGTTTCCACTTATTAAAGTAAGTCAGCAAGGTAAAACGGTTACTATCAAGCAAAGCCGATTTACTAATGCAGGCGTTAATGCACCAGCACAATTATGGAATGTACCTGTTGCAATCAAATATGGCGCAGGTGATAAAGTAAAGACTGCCAGTGTATTGCTCAGCAAAGATACCCAAAAGATCGAACTAGACTTTACCCCTGAATGGATTTATCCAGATCAAGGTGCACTGGGTTATTACCGCTGGGTGATGGATGACAAGCAGTTTGCATCATTAATCGACAATGCGGCCGAGCAACTCACCGTGCGTGAGCGCTTAGCGCTATTATCAGCAGCTGATGCACTATTAGATGCAGGTGTGATTTCAGCAGGCCAGTTAATGCAAACGCTTGAAACATTTGTCAGTGACAAACACCCTCGGGTTGCAAGTACCGCACTGGGCTATTTAGCAGCTCAAAAACGCACTTTTGACGATGTGAGCAACCAAGATCTATGGCCTGCGTTTATTCGTAAAAGTATCACTCCTGCTGCTAAGCAATATGGGCTAACAGCGCAAATGGATGAAGACGCTGCAATTGCTCAACTACGCTCTCAAGTTGTTTCACGCCTTGGTTTTGATGGTGACGATCAAAATGTTATAAACACAGCGAAAGCACAAACACAATTATATTTAAACAATCCTGAAAAAGTAGATCCTTACTTAGCTTCAACCTATTTAAACTTGGCGGCATTTCATGGTGATAAAAACCTTTTAGATGCGTACATCAACACGTTTAAAACCACAAAAGACCCACAAGTACGAACTAAAATGCTTGCTGCGATGAGCTATTTTGGTACCCCTGAGCTGCAAACTAAAGTGCTTAATTACAGCTTAACTGACGACGTAACAGCATCAGACATGCGTACGATTATGTCGGGGCAAATGTATACAAAACCACGTGAAGCTTTATTTATTGATTGGGTTTATGCAAATTACGACGAAGTAGCAGCTAACCTGCCTCCTTTCTTTGTACCAAACCTACCTTACTTTACCACCTCAGGCTGCAGTGCAACTAGCTTAGCGAAGACCCAAGCTTTCTTTAACGATAAGATTGCGGATGTACCAGGTTATGCGCGAACATTAAGTAAGTTAGAAGAAAGCGTCACTAACTGTATTTCACTTAAAGAGCGTGAACTTGAATCAGTTAATAGCTTTTTAAAGCGTTAATTCATATAGATTTAAGTTAACTAAAACGGCAAGCCAATGGCTTGCCGTTTTTATATTGCTCTGAGTAAAAAATTATTTAATACAGATTTTAAATTAGCCATTTATAATTTTCACTAGTAGAGTAATAAACTCTTTTGCTGCTTCTTCTGTCGTTATTTTAAAACCAATACCGTAGTGAATAGGGTTTGCACTTTTATAAATACGCGTCGGAAAGCGAGTCATTTCACTGCTATGGAAAAAGCCTGAAATTCGACTAACGCCATCAAAAGCATTGAAGTCATCACTAAATACTTCAAGCGCTGGACGTAATACCAACTTTGCTTGCCCACCTTCAATATGCAAATAAATCGCTTCTTTTGATTTTGGCAGCATATATTCAGAAATATTTTTAATTTTAAAGTTACTGCGACAATCTAGTGCGACGAGTTGTTCGTTGATTTGTTCTGGTGTTGCTACCATAAGGTTACTTTGCTCTTATTAGGTTGTTAGCTGTAATTCAATTACAGTAAATAAATTTGCTATTTACGACAAACAAATGCCAATTGTTCATTGTTGTAACTTAGTCTTGTAATTTGTGCGCTGCAATAAGGTGTTAAATCAAGCCATTGAGATACATTCTCAGGTGCACTTAAACTGCGTTGGTAAATACGGTTGTTTAGTGCGTAAATAACCGTATTATCGTTTTTAAAGGTGTAATCTTGGACACCATCCGGTAAGCGAAACAAATCCGTGACCATTTGCGAATTAGGCGCATAGCTTGCCAACCAATTTTCTGCATTTTTAGTATAGGTAAACGTAAACGCAGCCAGTGAATCATTAAAGGTTAAAGTACGGCCTATATTTTGCGCAACAACCTGTCCTTTAGCTGCTGCAACTTTAGTGTATTGTAATGTATGCGGCTCACCTAAAATAAACATCACAAGGTCATTATCAATTCCCCAAGCGTGGTAGCCTACAGGTTCAATCCATTCGAATATACGACTCGGCGGCAACTCAGTATTTAATGGGTATTGCCATAACTTTTGTTTACCATCGGCCTCAACCACAATCGCAGAAAGTGCATCGCCTTTAGGCGTTAAAGTCGCGGAGTATTCACTAACAGGGCTATTTGTGAGGTTATATGTTTGCTGATCATCAAAACTATAAAATGCTAAATCAGTCTGGCTGTGCCCTAATGTCTGTACTTCTTGGGTAAAATAAATACCTTTATTTGTTAGCTGGGGCTGATTATTATAACTATCGTCCGATGTAATGCGGCTTACTTGTAAGCCATATTCTGTATTTGGTTTCGCTAATAGTATTTCACTCTTTGGCATAGCACTGTGCGCTATAAACGGCAATAATAATGCTGTGCAGGCAATTCCATGTCGATATAAAGTCAATTTAAACAATCTCTTTAATTATTTTTATCGCTACATAATAGCGCTATTTGAAGAGGATTCACAAACTTGTTAATGATCTGCCCCTTGACCTACCCCCATGCTTGCCCTTATAACTAGTGTGCTACCTAAAACGAGAGTAACTATGTCAGCTAAACATCCAATTATTGCAATTACTGGTTCATCTGGTGCAGGTACCACCACCACGACGAACGCAGTAAAACATATTTTCCGCAGTTTAAATATTGAAGCGGCCTTTATCGAAGGCGATAGCTTTCATCGCTATACCCGCCCTGAAATGGATAAAAAAGTGCGTGAAGCGCAGCAAGAGGGTAAACATATTAGCTACTTTGGTCGTGAAGCAAATGACTTTGGCGCATTAGAAGAGCTGTTTAGTACCTATGGCGAAACCGGCACAGGAAAGCTACGCCGCTATTTACATACCTTTGATGAAGCCGTGCCATATAATCAATTACCTGGCACATTCACTCCTTGGCAAGAACTAAAAAGCAGCACTGACATTCTGTTTTATGAAGGACTCCACGGTGGCGCTGTTGATCAAGACCACGATGTAGCAAAACATGTTGATTTACTCATTGGCATGGTACCCATTATTAACCTTGAGTGGATCCAAAAGTTAATCAGAGACACCTCTGAACGCGGTCACTCACGCGAAGCAGTTATGGGCTCTATTGTGCGCAGTATGGATGACTATATAAATCATATTACGCCACAGTTCTCTCGTACGCATATTAACTTTCAGCGCGTGCCTACCGTTGATACCTCCAACCCATTTAGCGCTAAAGATATTCCATCATTAGATGAAAGCTTTGTGGTGATCCGCTTTAGGGGAATTGATGATGTGGACTTCCCTTATTATTTACAAATGATTGAAGGTAGCTTTATGTCGCGAATAAACACCCTTGTAGTGCCTGGTGGCAAGATGGGCTTAGCCATGGAGTTGGTATTAACACCACTTATCAAAGACATCATTTTAAAGAAACGCGCCCTTGCTGATCTGTCTCCTGTAGATATCCCTATTTAATCAGTTCTTTAAAATATACTTTTAATACAAATAACGTACACTACGACTTTGCGATGTAAAGGAGTAGTGTATGAAGTCTCATACTCAGATACTAAACATTCTTGTTGGCTCAAAGAACCCAGTTAAGATCAATGCCGCAGCGCATGTTTTCACTGCGTTTTTCCCACAACACGAAATAAAGTGTGTAGGTATACATGCCCCTTCAGAGGTGCCAGATCAACCGATTGGTGAAGAACAAACCCGAGTTGGCGCAGAAAATCGCGTAACGTATGTAAAACACCATCACCACGCAGATTTTTATGTTGCGATGGAAGGTGGAGCTGCGCAGTTTAGCTATGGGCCAGCCACTTTTGCTTATGTTGTGATAGCCAATACAGCACAACAAAGTATAGGCCGCAGCAGCAATTTGCCTTTGCCTCAAATTTTATATAATGCCGTCTTATATGGTGAAGAACTTGGCGATGTAATGGACAATGCATTTAATACCCACAATATTAAGCAGCAAGGGGGCGCTATTGGCTTATTAACTAATAACCAAGCCACACGTCAAAGTACATATACTCAAGCACTCACACTCGCTATGGCGCCTTTTTTACATCCCGAACTTTATGCTAAGGAAGTTTAAATGAAGTATACCCATGTTCTATTTGATGCTGACGAAACATTATTTAGCTTTAATGCCTACGCTGGCCTAAAGCGCATGTTCGCCACTTACGATATAGATTTCACCCCGGCTGATTACGATCATTACCAACTAACAAATAAGTCTCTATGGCTCGCTTATCAAGATAATAAAATATCGGCGACTCACCTTCAGGTTACGCGCTTTAGTGAATGGGCCACTAAACTCAAAGTGCCAGCACAGCAGCTTAATGATGACTTTTTAACTGCAATGGCAGAAATTTGTCAGCCGCTACCCGGTGCAGTGGAGCTTTTAACTAAACTTAAGCCCAATGCAAAACTGGGCATTATCACCAATGGTTTTACGCAATTACAAGCACGTCGCTTAGAACACACTGGTTTAAAAGATATGTTTGATTGGCTGGTTATCTCTGAGCAAGTGGGTATTGCTAAGCCTGCTGTAGAAATTTTTGACCATACATTTGAGCTTATGGGCAACCCTGCGAAAGAGCAGATTTTAATGGTGGGTGATACTGCTAACAGCGATATTCTCGGTGGTATGAATGCAGGTATAGACACATGTTGGTTACAGCACCCGGGCTTTGAACTACCATCAGGAATAACGCCAACTTATAAGATTACTGAACTGGTGCAATTACAACAGCTTTTGAGATTGTAGCAAGGTTCAAGGTTCAAGGTTCAAGGTTCAAGGTTCACAATTAAAAACTAGGGCATAATATTTAAGCAAAAAAAATGACGCTAAAAGCGTCATTTTTTATAACTGTTTAGTGTAAGCAATTAAACTGTAGCTACTTCAAGCCCTGGTGCTGGCATTGTAACTGGGGTATCAAATGTAGCCCACTCCCATGCTGACTCAGTTGCCATAATTTTACGAAGTAATTTATTGTTTAAGTCATGCCCTGATTTGTAAGCAGTAATTTTACCTAATATATTGTGGCCAGTCATAAACATATCACCCACACAGTCTAGTATTTTATGCTTTACAAATTCATCGCTGTAGCGCAAGCCGTTTGGATTGAGTACTTTAAATTCATCCAATACAACTGCGTTATCCATGCTGCCACCAAGTGCTAAGTTATTAGCATGCATGTACTCTATGTCTTTCATAAAACCAAAAGTACGAGCACGACTGATCTCTTCAGTGAAGCTTTGCGCCGTAATATCTAAACCAATACGCTGGCGGCTTTCATTGATTGCAGGGTGATCAAAAGCAATTTCAAAGTCGATATGAAAACCATCGTACGGTTCAATCTCAGCCCATTTATCGCCTTCTTCAATGCGTACTTTTTCTTTAATACGAATAAAGCGTTTAGCAACTTTTTGCTCTTCAATTCCGCCTTTTTGTAACAAGTATATGAATGGTAATGCACTACCATCCATAATAGGCACTTCTGAGCTGTCTAATTCAACGATTAAATTATCAATGCCCATTGCTGCAACTGCCGCAATAAGGTGCTCAGTTGTAGATAAGCGAACGCCATCTTTATTTGTTAAACAGGTACACAATTGCGTATCACCAACGGCTTCAGGTGTTGTTTCAAAATCAACAACCGGATCAAGGTCGACACGACGAAATACAATCCCAGTATTTGCGCTCGCAGGTCGGAGAGTTATTGTGACCTTCTCACCTTTATGAAGTCCAATTCCTATGGCTTTGACTACTTTTGCAATCGTACGCTGTTTAATCATAGGTTCGCTCACTTATAGTTACAGTTAGACGGCGGATTGTATCACAAATACTATCAGCTGCCAAATTTGTTTACTTTTCACACAAAAACATTATTATTTTTGTGCTTAATCAGCCTGCTTTCTCAAAAACGCAGGGATGTCGAAATAATCGCCACCTTCTGATTTATCAGATTTACCACTGCTTTGTTCTGTTTTCGCATTGCTGTTTTGCGTGGTCATGCTTGACTCTTGCTTTTCAATTGTAGGCGCTGCATCCGCTTCTTGGCTGCTATTGCCTTGGCTTGCAAAGCTTGGTACATACATGCTGCTTGTTTGATTAGTAGAGCTTGTCACATCAGAGCCTGATGCTTTTTTAAAGCCATTATCTACAATACCAAACTGTGGACGACGATCGCCACCAAGACCAGTTGCAACAACCGTAACACGTAACTCGTCACTCATTTCTGGATCAATTACGGCACCAACAACAACCGTTGCGTTTTCTGATGCAAGTGCTTTAACGTGGTTACCAACAATTTCAAACTCTTCAATTGCGATATCCATACCCGCGGTGATATTAACCAAGATACCTTTGGCACCAGTTAAATCTACATCTTCTAATAATGGGCTAGAAATAGCGGCTTCAGCTGCTTCTTGTGCACGATCAGGACCTGATGCAGACGCTGTGCCCATCATCGCTGTGCCCATCGCTGACATTACAGTACGAACGTCGGCGAAATCCACGTTGATTAGACCTGAACGGGTAATCAACTCTGCAATACCTTGCACCGCACCAAACAATACGTCATTTGCTTTAGCGAAGGCATCTAGAAGTGTAGTCCCTTTCCCTAAAACTTTAAGCAATTTATTGTTAGGAATTGTAATAAGTGAATCTACAATTTCTGACAATTCATTAATACCTTGTTCAGCAGCAGCTGCACGCTTTTTGCCTTCAAAGTCAAACGGGCGTGTAACCACAGCAACCGTTAATATACCTAAATCTTTAGCAATCTTTGCAACAACAGGGGCTGCACCAGTACCTGTACCACCGCCCATACCAGCGGCGATAAATACCATGTCAGCGCCTTCAAGGCTGTTGCGAATCGTCTCAGCGTCTTCTTCAGCTGAATTACGCCCTACTTCAGGGTTTGCACCCGCACCTAGCCCAGATGTGATCTGAGTACCTAGTTGCACGGTAATATCCGCAGATGAGTTACGTAATGCCTGAGCATCTGTATTCGCTGCGATAAAACGCACACCTTCGATTTGTTGTTTCACCATGTGCTCAACAGCGTTACCGCCGCCACCGCCCACGCCGATTACTTTTATGACAGCTTCTTCGCTGTGTTGTTCCATCATATCAAACATGTTTACTCTCCGACTTGAGTATTAAAACTCGCCTTGGAACCACTTCGTTATACGGTTCCACCAATTGTTATCACCTTCAGGTTTCGACTTTTGTGCATTCATCGATTGCATTGTACGGCCGTACTTTAATAAGCCCACCGCCGTTGCATATGAAGGATCATCTACATAATCTGTCAAACCAACCATCCCGATTGGTTTGCCTACTCTTACTGGCATTTGGAAGATATCTTCTGCTACTTCCATTGCACCGGCCATTTTAGCACTGCCGCCTGTTATGACGAGCCCTGCTGCAATTTGGTCTTCTAAACCTGAACGACGAATTTCTTCCATCGCCAGTTCAAATAATTCTCTAAAACGTGGCTCAACGACTTCTGATAAAGTATGACGCGACATTAACCGTGCCGGTCGCCCACCTACGCTTGGTACTTCAATCGTGTCTTCGCTACTGGCCATTTGGCTGCTCGCACATGCGTATTGTACCTTGAGAGATTCAGCATGTGATATCGGCGTGCGAAATATTTTTGCAATGTCACCGGTTACTTGGTTACCTGCAACGGGGATCACTGCCGAATGACGTAGCGCGCCGTTAATATAAATAGTGATATCCATTGTACCACCACCAATATCGAGCACGGCAACACCGAGTTCTTTTTCATCATCAGTTAATACTGAATAGCATGACGCTAAGGCGGTAAATATAAGTTGGTCAACTTCTAAGCCACAACGCTCAACACACTTTTCAATATTTTTTGCCATATCGTTTGAGCAAGTAATGATGTGAGCGCGGGCTTCCATTCGTACACCACTCATACCTAATGGGTTTTTAATCCCCTCTTGCATATCTATGCTGTACTCTTGTGGTAAAGCATGCAACATTTTGCGTTCAGCAGAAATCGGTACCGAGCGCGCAATGTGAATGACATTCTCAATATCTTCATCAGTGACTTCGGTATTATTAATTGCCACCACACCGTTTTCGTTTTGACATTGAATGTGCTTACCCGAAATACCCAAGTAAACTGAGCTAATACGACAATCAGCCATTAGCTCTGCTTCATCAATTGCTCGACGAATAGACTCTGATACCAAATTAAGGTCGTTCACACCACCTTTATCCATACCATGGGATACTTGGCTACCAACTCCAACAATGCTGAGTTTATTATCTGCGGTGATTTCACCAACCGTGGCCACCACTTTTGAGGTACCAACGTCCAATCCAATCACTAGGTTTCTTTCTGCTGACTTAGTCATGCCTTACTCTTATTTTGTAATTGTGCTTCTTCCAGGAGCTTCCAGCTCACCGCAAGGCCGGTATCATACCGTAAATCCACTACATCTACTTGTGCATCTGCACGTTTTTCCATTCTCGGGTACACATCTATAAACCGCTGCACCCGCTTTGCTTTTTCTTTTCGGCCCAAATTAAGCTTAATACCATTTGCAAGCCACAACTGCCATGAAAAGCGCTCCGACAACGCCAAGCTAGTGAGTTGTAAGTTGTTCAAACTAAGCATGTCATTAAACTGTTTAAATGCAGTCCAAGCCTCTATTTCACTGCCTTCAGGACCGTATAACTGAGGTAGTTCATCAACTAGCTGCTCACTACTGGCCTGAAACACCTCGCCGCTTTGGTTAAGCAATAAATCACTATTCCAAATAGCAACAGCTTGATGTTCAACAACATAAACCTGTAGTGTGTCTGGCCACTGTTTACGTACTGATGCTGTAGCTACCCAAGGTAAATCCTGCACTAAATTTTGTACATGGATGACATCTAGATCAAAAAAACTTGATAAATCAGCTTGTTTAATCGCTTTAATAATGGCTGTTTCATCAGTGTATTTTGGCTCACCTAGCACTGCTAAATGTTTTATTTGAGCATCTTTATTCTCTACTAGCCATTGTCTAACACCACTGGTGACTTGCACTAAACTAAATATCACCACCAAAAAAAAGCTAACACCAAAAATCAGCGACCAATTTAATCGCTGTTTTAACTGCTGCGCTTTTTCCAAAAGGGGATGCATATTAAAGTGTTTGCTCCAAAATGCGAACAACTAATTGCTCAAAGCTTGCACCATTTGCTTTTGCAGCCATTGGCACTAAAGATTTTTCAGTCATTCCGGGTACAGTATTAACTTCTAATAAATAGAAGTTACCATGCCCATCCTGCATAGCATCTACTCGTCCCCACCCACTGGCACCAACTAAGTCAAATGCTTGTAGTGCCATATCTTGCAGTAGTTGTGTATCTTGTGCTGGTAGATCTGCAGGGCAATGGTACTGCGTTGTGCTTGATTGATATTTAGCTTGATAGTCATAAAAACCATTCGGCGTGGTCATTTCAATCACAGGTTGTACATCATCACCAAGTACCGTGATAGTAAATTCACGGCCAGATATCCATTGCTCAACCAATACTTGGCTGTCAAATTTAAACGCTTCATTGAGCGCTGCGGTTAATTCATCAGCATTATTAGCCTGTGCCATACCAATGCTTGACCCTTCATGAGAAGGCTTAACCATTACTTTTTTCAGCTCAGTCATTATCGTTTGAGCATCAAAGCCACGTTTGTTATCAACCACAGCATAAGGTGCCGTACTCAAACCTGCCGATTTAAATAATTGCTTACAACGAATTTTATCCATTGCCAGTGCCGACCCTAGTACATTACTACCCGTATAAGGTATGCCCATAAATTCAAGCGCACCTTGAATAGTACCATCTTCACCACCGCGACCATGTAGGGCGATAAATACGCGCTCTACAGCAAGCTCTTTAAGCTGCCATAAAGGCTGCTCTTTCGGGTCAAAAGCAATGGCATCAACACCCGCATTTTGCAATGCATTAAGCACTGCTTGACCTGATTTTAGCGATACTTCACGTTCAGCTGAATGGCCGCCTAATAATACTGCAACCTTGCCAAATTGTGTGCTTAAATGAGTCATACTTCTACCTGCTTAAGTTGTTCTATTGACAACTCGGTTGCTGCTAACTTTTTAACTAATTGACCTATATTACCAGCCCCTTGCGTTAAAACTAAGTCATTGTCTTGTAATATATTTGCCAACACCCCAGCCAATTCTGAATTACTTGCTATATGCAACGGCTCTTTGCCACGCTGACGCAGGCTACGACACAGACTTTTACTATCAGCACCTATAATTGGATCCTCGCCTGCACTGTATACATCAAGCAATAAAAGTTGATCAACATCAGCGAGAACTTTAACAAAGTCTTCATATAAATCACGGGTTCGAGTAAACCTATGCGGCTGATAAATCATAACTAAGCGCTTATCAGGCCAACCTTCTCGCACTGCTGCGATTGTAGCCGCTACTTCTGATGGGTGATGACCATAATCATCTACTAACATCACATCACCACACTCGGTGGCAAAATTACCATAATGCTGAAAACGACGGCCCACGCCTTCAAACTTTTGTAAGGCCTGTAAAATTGCTTGATCAGAAATATTCTGATCTTTGGCAACAGCAATCGCAGCCGTTGCGTTAAGTGCATTGTGTATACCTGGCATATTCAGTTGAATATTTAGCTCATTGCCTTGCTTTGTTCGTACTGTAAAGTCACAGGTATTACCTTGTTGGCTAAAGTTCAGCATGCGGTAATCTGCATCTGCAGATTCACCATACGTGATCACTGGGCGACCAAAGCGTGGGATAAGTTCAGCGGCCACCTCTGAATCGATACACACCACGGCTAAGCCATAAAATGGTAAGTTATGAATGAAATCCACATAGGTGTCTTTCATTTTCTCTAAACTACCACCATAGGTTTCCATGTGATCTTCTTCGATATTAGTGATCACTGAGACCATGGGTTGTAAATGCAGAAACGACGCATCACTTTCATCCGCTTCAGCAATTAAAAAATCACTCTTCCCAACCTTTGCATTGCTGCCGGCACTATTAAGTAAACCACCAATAATAAAGGTTGGATCAAGCCCTGCTTGGGCATAAATACTAGCAATTAGGCTTGTTGTAGTGGTTTTACCATGAGTACCTGCAATCGCAATACCGTGGCGAAAACGCATTAGCTCAGCTAACATTTCAGCACGGCGAACAACGGGAATACGCGCCGCCTTTGCTGCAATAATTTCTGGGTTTGTTTCATCGATCGCACTTGAAACCACAACTACATTGGCATCTTTTACGTTACTTTGATGATGACCAATAAATACTTCTGCACCTGCTTGAATTAAACGCTCTGTCATGGCGCTATGAGCAATATCAGAACCTGTGATTCGATACCCCTCAAAGGCAAGCACTTCTGCAATACCGCCCATGCCAGCACCACCAATTCCTATAAAGTGAATGGTGTCGATTCGTCTCATCGCTGGGCGTGTTGATCTTTGTTGCTCAACATTTATTTGTTTATTTAATTCGTTCACACGGCTCTCTTTTTATCTATTACTTGCTCACAATGCTGTGCAACATGCGCTGTGGCATCCAGTATAGCGAGTGCTTTAGCACGTTTCGCCATCTGATCAATTAATTCAGGTTTTGCTAAAAATGAGCGTAACATGTCAACAATGGCGTCTTGTTGAAATTGTCCCTGTGGCATTAATAAAGCAGCGTCAGCGTTTACCAAAAATTGAGCATTAGCAGTCTGATGATCGTCAACAGCATGAGGAAACGGCACAAATAGCGCCATTTTTCCTGCCGCTGCTATTTCACTCACAGTTAACGCCCCTGCGCGGCAAATAACAATATCTGCCCAGCCATAAGCGGTGTCCATGTCATCAATAAATTCAGCCGCTCTTATTTGCTCAGTATTAAAATTTTGCTCTGTGTAAGCCTCTGTAACCGCACCTAAATGCCCTTTACCCGTTTGATGCCAAATATTTAGCTCGCATATATAAGATAATTGCTTAAAGGTTGTAGGTAGTGTGCTATTTAGTACCTGAGCTCCTAATGAACCACCTACAACTAAAATATTAATAGGGCTGGTAGCATTGCGAACAGCTACCTGCGTTACACTTTGGCGAACAGGGTTACCGACAACCTCACTCTGACCACTCGCAAATGCACTGGGAAATGCAGCCAGTACTTTATTAGCAAATTTTGCCAACCACTTATTACTCATCCCAGCGACCGCATTTTGCTCATGGATAACCAAAGGTATACCTAAGCTTTTTGCTGCAATACCAGTTGGCCCTGTGACATACCCCCCCATCGCAAGTACCACATCGGGGCGCTGTTGTTTTAATACTTTACGAGCTTGTAAAATGGCATTAATTACCATAAAAGGTGCTTTAACTAAGCGTTTTAAGCCATTACCACGCACCCCTTTGACGTTAATGAAATCAATCTCAATATTATGCTTAGGTACAACCTGCGCTTCCATTCTATCAGCGGTACCAATCCAGCTTACTTGCCAACCTTGTTGTGTTAAATGTTGTGCTACAGCTATACCAGGAAAGATATGCCCGCCCGTACCACCGGCAACGACGACTAATTTTTTGCTCATCGCTTACCTCCTCGGGATGTTGCTTGTTTGGTTGCCATTTTTGTTTCAAAATCAACGCGGAATAAAATCCCTGCGGCAATGGTCATAATCAATAAACTGGAACCACCATAAGAGACAAATGGCAAGGTAAGCCCTTTGGTTGGTAAAATACCGGCACTGGCGCCTACATTAACCATCGTTTGAAAGGCAAACCAAATACCTATCGCTAATGAAAAGTACCCTTCATATTCTTTGCCACATTTAAGCGCTTGTTGCCCAATTAAAAGAGCACGAAAAACTAAAATGCAGAACACCATTAAAATACTTAATACGCCGATAAAGCCAAGCTCTTCGCCTATTACAGCAAAAATGAAATCGTTGTGTGCTTCTGGCAGGTATTGTAATTTTTGTACGCTATTGCCAAGCCCTTGACCAAACCAACCACCTTGACCATAAGCCATTAATGATTGTACCAGCTGGTAACCTTTACCAAATGGGTCATCCCATGGCTCTAAAAAGCCAACTACACGTGCCATGCGATAAGGCTCAACAATAATGAGTAATACCACTAAACCTATACCCGTTAAGATCAATGCAAAAAACTGCCAAAGTTTAGCGCCCGCTAAAAATAACAGACCAACGGTGGTCACAAACATAACCACCACAGTCCCTAAATCCGGCTGGAGTAAAATTAACAGTGCGTATACTGCAAATACTGCTATAGGTTTGGCAAAGCCTTTGATGTTCTCTTGCACTTCAGCACGCTTGCGCACCAGGTAACCGGCAATATAACTAAAGAAGAACAGCTTTGCGGCTTCTGCTACTTGAAAACCAATAGGGCCTATGGGGATCCAACGTTTAGCACCGTTCACTTCGCGGCCAACAATTAATACTATAATTAACAGCACCATTCCCAATAATAATAAATATGGGTTGGAGCGCTTCCACCAATCCATTGGCATACTGCAAGCTATCCAAAATAACGCAAAGCTCATGGCTAAAAACATACTATGGCGAATAGTGATATGGTAAGGATTATCAAATAAACGCTCAGCGGTAGGCATTGAGGCGCTGGTTACCATGACAAAACCAACACCAATAAGCATGATCACACAATAAAGCAAAGGCACATCATAAAGCTGAGCCGACTGCTTAGGTGTAAGCGCTTCTCGAATATCTGTCAGTGCTATCATTGCTCACCCGCCCTAACGCACTCGCTAAAATGATCGCCACGTTGCATGTAGTTGTTATACATGTCGATACTGGCACACGCTGGTGCTAGCAGCACATAATCACCGGTTTCAGCCAATGTTTTAGCCAGATTTACCGCCTGTGGCATGTTTTCTGTCAAACGGCCTTTATCACTCAGTGCCACAAGTGCATTCGCATCTTTACCAAAACAAATCAGTGCTTTAACTTTATCTTGCAAATAAGGTTTTAGCGCATCTAAATCCGCACCTTTGGCATCTCCGCCAGCAATAACAATAAGTTGCTTTGCTTGCTCTGAAAGACTATCTATTGCGGCAATTGTAGCCCCTACATTCGTTGCTTTTGAGTCATTAAAGTATTTAACTCCATCTTGCTCAGCAACAAACTGACAACGATGAGCAAGTCCTTTAAATGCAGAAAATGCCTTAGCAAATTGCTCAACTGGCACCTCAAAAGGTTGCAATAACGCCATAACTGATAACGCATTGAGTTGATTATGACTGCCCACAACACCTAGCTTGCTCACAGGTAAAACGGCTTTACCATAAGCTGTAAAATACGGCTCGCCATTGTATGTTGATATACAATAATCTGCGTTTGATAAACCAAAGCTCACTTGCGGATTAATATCGCAATGTGTCGCCACATCACTTTTGTTAACTACAGCTAAAGCAGCATGGCTATAAATTGTTTGTTTTGAGTCTATGTAAGCTTGGTAATTAGCATAACGATCAAGGTGATCTTCTGATACATTTAAGACCGTGGCGCTAATAGGTTTTAAGCTTTTAGTGGTGTCTAATTGAAAACTCGAAAGCTCCAGCACAAACACATCAAAATCGTCTGCAAGTAAATCAAGTACCGCTGTGCCAATATTGCCACCTAAACCCACTTTGAACCCAGCCGTTTTGAGCACATCAAAGGCAAGTGTCACCACGGTTGATTTACCATTTGAGCCTGTAACCGCAATCACTGGTTTATCGTTAAGTCGGGCAAATAATTCAATATCACCTATTACTTCAACACCCGCAGCAATTGCCTCAGCCACAACGGGTGTCGATAAGCTAAGCCCTGGACTGATAATAATAATATCTTGAGTGTTGAGTTCAGCATTATTTAAATCACCAAACTGAGTACTAAGCTGTGAGGCATGCTGGTTTAACCAATCTATACCCGGTGGAGATTGGCGACTATCAGCAATGGTTGGCGTAATATTATGAGACAATAGAAAACGCACAATGCCCAGACCGGTTACACCGAGTCCGAGCACTGTTATACGTTTGTTTTGTATCTCGTTTAAATAGCTCATTTACCTGATCTTTAATGTTACTAAGCCTGCCAACACAAGTACGATTGATATAATCCAAAAACGTACAATTACTCTAGGCTCAGGCCAACCTTTTAATTCGTAATGATGGTGAATAGGTGCCATTCTAAAGATTCGCTGACCGCGAAGTTTGTATGAGCCCACTTGTAAGATTACTGACAAAGCTTCCATTACGAACACGCCGCCCATAATC
The DNA here is from genome assembly GCF_030408095.1 of Pseudoalteromonas sp. APC 3893. Classification (NCBI taxonomy): domain Bacteria; kingdom Pseudomonadati; phylum Pseudomonadota; class Gammaproteobacteria; order Alteromonadales; family Pseudoalteromonadaceae; genus Pseudoalteromonas; species Pseudoalteromonas sp. APC 3893. Next base: position 103,391 of record NZ_JASDCD010000013.1, on the reverse strand, counting down.
ACCAATACCAACTCTTGACGAACCAATACGGCAATAATACCCAGAGCGCCACCAAGTGCAAGGGAACCTACATCCCCCATAAATACTTGCGCTGGATAAGTGTTAAACCATAAAAATCCAAGCCCAGCACCAACTATCGCAGTACACACAACAACTAACTCACTGGCTAGCGGTAAATGCGGAATATGTAAATAAGCTGAGAAATTAACGTTACCGGTTAAATACGCAATAATTGCCAAGGCCGCCGCCACTAAAATGGTTGGTACAATTGCCAAGCCATCAAGACCATCGGTTAAATTCACCGCGTTCGATGTACCTACAACCACAAAGTAAGTCATTACGATATAAAACAAACCTAATTGCGGTAATACATCTTTAAAAAATGGTACTACAAGCGAGGTTTCATTAGCGTGATTGGCAGTGAAAAACAATGCACAGGCAACAACCAACGCGATAACTGATTGCCAAAAGTACTTCCATTTAGCTATCAGGCCTTTAGGGTCTTTTCGAATTACTTTTCGATAATCATCCACAAAGCCAACAATACCCAACGAACCAATTACAAATAAAGTTGCCCATACATATTTATTTGCTAAATCTGCCCACAACAATGTACTGGTAAATATTGACGCTAAAATAAGTAAGCCCCCCATCGTTGGGGTGCCTTTTTTCGATAGGTGGGATTCTGGTCCGTCATTGCGTACTACTTGGCCAATTTGCATTTTTTGCAAGCCACGTATTAGCTTAGGGCCAAAATATAACGAAATTAATAACGCCGTTAAAATACCAAATACGGCGCGAACCGTTAGGTATGAAAATACATTAAATGCACTGTAATATTGAGTTAAATATTCTGCCAGCCAAACTAACATCTAGGTACTCCATTGCTGCCAACTTGCTGGCTGTTAACTAAATCTTGTACGAGTAATTCCATTCGAGAACTGCGCGATCCTTTCACGACTATGGTGGTTTTTTGTGATTTGTCAGTTAACCCAGCTTCTAATTGCTGTAGCAATTGGTCACGACTAGAGAAATGTCTATTTGGTTTTTCAAATTCATCACTGGCATACTTACTCAGCACACCTAAGGTGTAAAGTTCATCAATGTCTTTATTTTTTGCGTATTCACCTACTTGCTGATGGTACATACGAGCTTCTTCACCAAGCTCCCCCATGTCACCAAATGCTAATATGCGCTGTCCTTCAATATCACTCAGTAAGTCAATGGCTGCTTTTACAGATTCAACATTTGCATTATAAGTGTCATCAATTACAGTCAACGTGTCGCTCACGTTGATTATATTAACGCGCCCTTGCACTGCGCTCATAGTAGCAAGTGCGACAGCTGCGTTTTCAATACTGACACCAAACTCGCTGGTTAATGCAACGGCAATTAATGCGTTCATCACATTATGACGCCCAGGTAAAGCCAGCTTAACGGGCACTCGGTGAGCTTTATTACAAATATAAAATGATGCGTGAGCATGTGCATCAAGGGAAATGTCTTCAGCCCATACATCTAGCTGCTGCGAGCTGGATATACGTTTAACATTATTTTGCGCTAGTTTATCTAACCATTGTTGGCTAAATTCACTATCACAATTAACAATAGCGACACCATTTGGCTTTAAACCATCGTATATTTCGCCTTTAGCAGTAGCGACACCTTCGAGTGAGCCAAACCCTTCTATATGTGCAGCTGCAACATTGCATACCACAGCAACATCAGGTTTTGTCATCGCTGCAGTATAAGCTATTTCACCGAGGTGGTTTGCACCTAACTCGATAACTGCATATTGGTGTTGTGGCTCTAACCTAAGTAAAGTTAATGGCACACCTATATCGTTATTAAAATTACCTTTAGTGGCAAGTACTTCACCGTGCGATGAAAGAATGGCCGCGCACATTTCTTTCACTGTGGTTTTACCGACACTACCGGTAATAGCGATGGTCTTAGGAGCAACAGTTGCCATTACTGCCGCACCTACTTCACCTAAAGCTAAACGAGTATCTGCCACTAAAAATTGAGGAATATCTACATCAACTTTACGGTGGACAATCGCCGCGATTGCGCCTTTACTTTTTGCTTGTTCGACGAATTTGTGGCCATCAAAATTAGGCCCTTGTAGCGCTAAGAACACCTCACCGCCGCACAACGTACGGGTGTCGGTGTTTATGTTTTTTATTATTTGATTGCCACGTGGGCTATCAGTTGCCAGCACACTCGCTAGCCAATCAAAATCCATAGGGATCATAACTGCGATCCTCTTATTTGTTCTTTTAAGTAGTGTTGTACAAATTTGCGGTCACAAAAATCAATTTTTTGCGACCCTATAATTTGATAATCTTCATGCCCTTTGCCAGCGATTAAAACCACTTCATTATCTTTAGCATTATCAATAGCAAATGCGATTGCTGCGCCACGATCCGATTCTAAGTGTGCTGCTTGCGGTTTATCTAAGCCTGCCGCGACGTCTGACATGATCTGTTCAGGGTCTTCACTACGAGGATTATCGCTTGTTACAATCACTTTATTCGCATACTGCTCAGCAGCCTTAGCCATCATCGGGCGCTTACCCTTATCACGGTCACCACCACAACCAAATACACAACTTACACCACCTGGCACATGTTGTTGTAATGCTTGTAATGCCAGTGCTAAGGCATCTGGGGTGTGTGCATAGTCAACAATACATGTTGGTTTATTTGCTGCACTAAAAGCCTGCATACGCCCAGCGACAGGTTGCAAACTTGCACAGCCTGCGGCCAAGTTTTGTAGTGGAAAACCAAGCCCCAATAAGGTGGCAAACGCAGCAGTTAAATTATATAAATTAAACTCACCAAACAATGGGCATTCTATAGCGATATCGCCCCAACTTGTCGTTAACTGTGCCGAAATACCTGATTTGTGATAGTTTACATCGGTAAAGTACACAAACCTAGCGCCTTTGGGCACTAAATTTTTGCGGCCATAGCATATTAAGTTATTGAAATCGTATTGCTCTAACCACTGCTGCACTTGATTATCATCTTGATTTAAGATGACTAATTCGGCCTCAAAGTCTCGCATTAGCATTAACTTAGCATCAGCATAACTTGCCATATCACCGTGATAATCTAAATGATCACGAGATAAGTTAGTAAATACAGCTGCTTTGAATTGGCTACCAGTAACACGGTGTTGCACTAGTCCATGAGATGATACTTCCATAGCCACGAGCTGTTTTTGCTCTGTCACTAATTCAGATAAAATACGTTGTAAATCAACACACGAAGGCGTGGTATTGATAAGTGGTATTAGCTGCTCAGGTGCGCCATACCCTAAGGTGCCAATAATAGCTGCGGGCTTTGCACAGTAATTTGCTAAATGAGCAATCATCGCTGTGGTTGTGGATTTACCATTCGTGCCGGTAACACCAATTAAATCGAGCTGTTTACTAGGCTTTTGGTAAAAATGATTAGCAAGTACAGGAAGTTTTTTATCTAAATCCGAAGATAGATATAATTGCTCAAAGTCGCTCTCAAATTCACACAATCGATCTGCAATAACTGCCACCGCGCCATTGTCAATTGCTTGCTTTATAAAATGACCGCCATCCAACTGATGACCTTTAATGGCAACAAATACATCACCGGGTTTTACCTCACGACTATCAAGTCGCAACTCATTAACCACTAGGCTGGTTGCATCAATCTCAATATGTTTTAGTATCGCTTTTAAATCACGCACCATCGTCTTCGCCCTTTACGTATGCCATTGCATCTTTATCTGGCGCTACGTTTAAAATTCTTAGTGAGTTAGAGATTATCTCGGCAAATGCAGGTCCTGCTGTTGCACCGCCATAATAAACATCTCCACCGGGCTCATTGATCAATACCACCACTGCTAAACGTGGATTACTTGCTGGCGCCAAGCCTGCAAAATAGCCAACATATTCATCGCCATAACCACCCACAGCGGCTTTTTTAGAGGTACCTGTTTTACCTGCAGCACGATAACCATCAACCTTTACGCGCCTAGCGGTACCACCTTCATCAAATACGCTTTCCATCATATGAACCACAGCTTCAACATCTTGCTGCTGAAAGATTCGTTCACCTTCAGGAATGCCATCTTGTTTTAAGATAGTGAGTGGGCGATTCACACCACCAGCACCTAACATCGCATAAAACCGCGCCATTTGAGCAGTACTTACGGCAAGATTATAGCCAAACGATAGTGCTGCAATTTCATGATCAGACCAGCGACGGTTTGGATAAAATAGCCCACTACTCTCGCCAACCATACCTGTACCACTGTCACTACCAAAGCCTACTTTTTGATATAAACCTACAAAGTAATCTTTAGGGACTGTTTGGCTTATTTTGGTCACGCCCATATTGCTTGAGTATTTTAAAATCTCACGCAGAGTCATTTCACCATGGTTACGCGTATCTTGTACTAAGCTGCCACCTAAACGCATCCAGCCTGGGTAAGTATCGACCTTGTCATCCGGTTGGATTGTGCCGTAGTCTAATCCAGCCAAAATGGCTAGAGGCTTAACGGTTGAGCCCGGTTCAAACAAATCGGTTATTGCGCGGTTGCGACGTTTATGTGGGGCAGCATCATTTAAGTTGTTCGGATTAAATGAAGGGCTATTGACCATTGCTAGTACTTCGCCAGTTTTAACATCAACCACCATGGCAGAGCCCGAAGTGGCTTTATAAGTTAACACCGCTGATTTAACAGCTTTATAAGCAATAGCTTGAATACGTTGATCTATACTTAATTGGATATTTTCAGGCTCTACACGTTCACGTTCGTCAAGCACTTCTACTTCACGGCCTCTAGCATCTTTACGAATAGTGCGTCGGCCTTCTTCACCTGTAAGCGCATTTTCGTACAGTTTTTCGATACCTTCAATTCCTTTACCATCAATATTGGTAAAGCCAAGAACATGGGCTGTTACTTCGCCAGCTGGGTAGTATCGTTTTGACTCATCCAGTAAGTGAATACCAGGTAGACGTAAGTCTCCTATGTAATTAGCTACGGCAGGTGTAACCTGACGCTTTAGATAGACAAAGCGACGGCTGGCATCATTACGTAAACGGCTGTCGATTTTGTTCGGCTCAATCCGTAACACATCAGCGAGTTCTCGCCAACGAAGATCGTTTTGATAGTATTGTGCCACTCGTTGTTCAAGTAAAGGGGTGTTCTGTGCTAATGCTTTATGATCTTCGCCATTTTTACGAGCTTGTTTTAATACTTTAGATACCAAAGATTTATGTAGTGCTTTTGGATCAGCATACACGCTTACAACTGGAACACTTACAGCAAGTTCTTTACCGTGACGGTCAAATATCATTCCGCGTTGAACATGGAGCTTTTCAACTCGTACTGTCCGCTTGTTACTTTCTGAGCGCGCTTTATCTGGCTCAATAACTTGTAAATAAGCTGCCCGCGCTACCAAAGTAACAAAGACAAGCAGCACAACAGAACACACCAGCATAAAGCGCCACGTGATCAAGCTATTGACTGGTCTCTTACCTTTACTTCTCATGGCAGTATTATCACCTGTTCATCTTGGCTAGTAGGCCGTTTCATCTCAAGTTGCATAGTGGCAATTTCTTCAATGCGCGCATGCTGTGAATAAAATTCTTCTTCTACGAGTAAATAACGCCATTCAAGATCAAGCTCATCCCGCTCTTGCAGCAGTTGATCTTGCTCAATTAACTCTTGGCGAGCTAAATGGGTAATTTGCACAACGCTCAAACTTGATGCGAATATCACAACCAATAAGGCCGAGGTTAGCTTATTTGCTCCTAGGCCTTTGATAATCTCTAAAAATAAATTGGGCTGACGATGATTCGCTTTTGCCTTCATCCCAGCCTCTGCGCAACCCTAAGTACTGAACTACGCGAACGTGGATTACGTTCAATTTCATCTTTGCTTGGCTTAATAGCTTTACCCACAGCTTTTAACGTTAGGTCTTTATTTATTTGTGCTTCAGTTAAAGGCAGACCTCTGGGTAATGCTGCTCCCTTACTCTGTTTTTTAATGAACTGTTTAACAATGCGATCTTCAAGCGAGTGAAATGAAATAACAACGAGTCGCCCGCCTGGTTTTAATACATTGATCGCTGCTTGCAATGCGGTTTGAATCTCTTCAAGTTCACTATTGATATAGATACGAATAGCTTGGAATGTTCGAGTCGCAGGGTGCTTAAACTTATCTTTTACTGGCACCGCTTCATCAACTAAATCAGCTAACTGCTTAGTCGTAGTGATGGGTGTATGCTCACGAACCTCTAATACCTTGTGTGCTATACGACGGCCAAACTTCTCTTCGCCGTAGGTTTTTATCACATGAGTAATATCTTCAAGCTCAGCTTCTGCGAGCCATTGCGCGGCACTTCTACCACTAGTCGGGTCCATACGCATATCGAGAGGTCCGTCTTTCATAAAACTAAAACCTCGCTCAGCGTCATCTAGCTGTGGTGAAGACACCCCAATATCTAGCAGGATACCATCTACTTTACCTAACAGATCGTTTTGCTGTGCGACATCGTATATATTTGAAAAACGCGTATGAGCAATGGCAAAACGGTGGTCGTTCGCAAATTTTTCAGCAGCTTTAATTGCTTGGGGATCCTGATCAATTGCCTGTAAACGGCCTGTATCTCCTAAGCGCGCTAAAATTTGCCCAGAGTGTCCGCCACGACCAAACGTACCATCCATGTAAATACCGTCAGGCTTAATAGCAAGGGCATCGATGGTTTCGTCCATTAGCACGGATATGTGTTCAAATTGCGCTGTCATTAGTTAGTTTTTGCCTTTTTATTTCGCTGATCAGAGTGAGAAATTATCTAAGTCAGGGCTAGATTCAAAGTCACCAAGTCTTTCTATTTCGGTGTCTTGGCGCATTTGTTCATGCCAACGCTCTTCATCCCAAATCTCAAATTTATTCATTAAACCGACCAACATTATTTTTTTACCTAAATCTGCGTGCGCACGAAGTGACGGTGCAAGTAAGATTCGGCCATTTTTGTCTAGTTGGTATTCTGTCGCGTTACCTAACAGCATGCGTTGCATGCGTCGGGCGCGTGGGTTCATATTAGAAACTTTAGCTAAGCGCTCTTCAATATCTTGCCATTGCGCAAGTGGATACAACCACAGACAAGGCTCATTAAGAGCTATTGTGCATATCACTGTGCCAAAGTCTTCAGACAATAGAGTATCTCGGTACTTAGTCGGTACCGCAAAACGTCCTTTGTCATCCATACTAAGTGAACTCGCACCGCGAAACATAAAAGCCTATTTTAAATTAGTTGTTAATCCATTTAGATTAAGTTTGATCCAATTTGATCCACTAAAAACCACTTTTTACCACAGTGCTCCAGTTTAGGGCTTGACAAGCTATTTTGTCAAGTCGGCAAAATCTTATAATCCCCTGTTCAAGCCAGAAAATATAAGGGCTCACGCAAAGCTACTGAATTACGTGGGAAAAAGGGGGGAAACATAAAAAAATATTTTTTTATGGTTTTTTAGCATGCTAGGTGGTTTAAACCGCTTAATGAATGAGCAATGAATAGTAACAAAATAGAAGACATGTAAAACGGCTGGATTTGCTCGTTGTAAAATTTACTCAATCAGCCTGAAATTGTTACGCCAAAATTTTAAATAAGAAAATATTTCTTTTAAATTAAAAGTCAAAACATTGATTTTTAATAATTTTTAAGAATGGTATAAAGGCTGCATAGTTAAATGCACATCGAGTTTAATTATTTAAGGAAGGAATACTATGGCTACTACAACGACGAATACGACCACATCAGCAAATAGCAAGACTGATCCAAAAATGCCACATGCAGAAGCTCCATTAACTGATAAAGCAACTTCTGCTGCTCACAACGCGGTTGACGCCTTATCTACTCGCGCAGCAACAGCAGAGCAAAACATCCGTGAAGGTGCTAATAGCTCAGCTGAAACATTGTCAGAAAAACAGCAAATTGCGCGTGAGAAACTAAACCAATACAGTGGTAAAACCCGAAAATTTGCCGCTGAAAACCCATTAGCAACAGCGGGAATAGCTTTTGCTGCGGGTATGTTAGTTTCAGCACTAGTTCGTAATAAGTAATCTGACTATGGAACAGCCTACCAACTCAGGCAATAGTGATCATTCAGCCACTGAGACTGCATCGCAAGGTGCAGAACAGTGGCAAGATCATCTAGCTAAACTTGCTCAATATGGTGAACAGATATATCAAGATTATCGCCAGCAAGCAGGTATCTGTAAGCAGGTTGCCGTTGCCGAATGGCGCTTATCTACCCGTTCACTTGCTCTTACGATCATATTACTGGTTAGTTTTGCAGGCGGACTCGTTTTACTATGGGCCGGCCTTTTAGCAACTATTGGCTTAGCTATTTTTTCTGCAAGTCATTCCATTTGGTTAGCTGCGTTATCATTGATAGTGATGCAACTGCTGTGCTTAGCTTGGTTATGGAAAAATATTGGTCATATAAGTCGTAAAATCGGCTTTGATAAAACTTCTCGCAGCGTCAAGCAATTATTCAATATTAACGAAGAGTAAATCTGTGTATTAAGGATAGCCATGTTCATTGATTATTTTATTCATAAACCCCAAAGCAAGGTCGACCAACTCAGTACCGAAATGGATACCTTAGATGAATTAAAACGCCAACATCAACAAGCATTTAAATACAGGTTAAAACGCTTTACCGTCTCTAAGGCAGGTTTAGCAAGTGCCTTCACGGCAGGCGCAGGTTACCAAGCTTTAAAATCGAATGAGAACTCAACTAGTGTTATCAGTACTGTGGGTAAATTCACTTGGCTTTTGCGCTTACTGTAATAATTAAAGCCCCAATAGAGCAAAACTTATTACACATGATAAATCAAAGAAGTCTTTAACCCATAAATCCGAGTGTGCGATCAACTTATGCTTATCTATAAATGCATAGCTTTCCAACGGATATATTTTTACTAATATTCTCTTATAGTTAAATAAAAATGCCTCATACTTTAATCACACTCTTTAAAAAGTCCTGTGGATAAAACAGTTTATTACATTCGGTTACACCAAAAGTGCTATAACCTTATTAAAAGCATGGTTTTTTAGTGAGTTATTGACTACAATTTGGTCCAAATGTTAAGAGTAAAGAGTGTCGTCATTTTATCATCATCATTACAAGAGCGTCTTTATCGTTTATTCGTCTTATTAAGCTTACCCGGCGTTGTAGTAATTCTATTTAGTCTTTGGCATGCAAAAGAAAATGTGCTCAAAGAAAGCCGTTTGCAAGCATTAGCTATTGCAGAACAGTTAGCGGCGCAACAAACAAGCTTACTCGATGAGATTGAACATTTTACTGTCGAGCTTGCACAACTAGACGCTTTTACGGCTCCGTTACAGTCTGGTTGTCCGCCTTACCTCGAAAAAATACAGTCCCTTAATCCTGAAATTGCAAATATCGGTATTATTAACCTTAAGGGTCAACCGCAATGTTTACTAAGCGGAATGAATAAAGACATAAATATTTCAGATCGCCAGTACTACATCAACGCACTCGAAACTCAAAGTTTTGCTATAGGTTTTTTTCAAAAAGATCGAAGTTTAGGTACACATACAGTCAATTTCGCATACCCGCTGCTCGACACTCAACAGACCCCATATGGCGCAGTCGTAACTGTAATCACTTTAGATTGGTGGAGTAAAAAGCTAGCCAACTTTCGCTTACCTGATGGAGCTATAGCCGTTATCACCGATAACCACAACCGTATTGTTGCTAATTCAAATCATGATAGTGACATGTTTGGTCAAAGCATAAACCAGTATGGATTTAGCAATAGCACTTCAGGTGTGAGTAACATTGTTGATTTTAAAAACAAAAGCTATGTAATTCATAGTCAGCAAATGTATAGGGATAACGTTAATAATTCACTTAATGTTTATGTTGCTATTCCTTTTAACGTGCCAATAGGTAAAGCGAATCAATTATTTTTTAATACTCTGATCGCTTTTATCCTGATGATAGTTCTACTTTGCATTTTTGCCCGTATACAATTAAAACAAGTCGTATTAACCCCCTTAGCACGCTTAACTACAGCAATACAAGACCTTGCAAAAGGTGATTTACCCAAACAATTTAGCCTTAAAAGTGAAGAGCTTAATAATTTATATAAACATTTTGAATATATGGCTCAAACTCGTTTAGCTTCTGAAGCACACATAAAACGGCAGCACGACGAGCTTAACGGCTTATTAAGTGCTCTACCCGATATTTATATTCGCATCAATATCCATGGTGATGTACTTAATTTAGGAGGCCAATTCTCTAAGCTAAATAGCCCTTTGAAAGTGCGAGACAAATTGCATTTACGAGATCTGCTTGATGAAGAAGCTAGTAAGCAAATACTAAAAAAATTACCCACACAAAATGATACTGCACAATTTGAGGTAGTTCAAAGTAGCCCTAGTACTAAGCATATATACGAAGTCAGGATCAGCGCTAAACAAACCAGTAATGAATATACTATTGTATTACAAGATATCAGCCAGAGAAAAAAAGCCGAGCATGCCTCAAATTTAGCCTCTTTAGTTTACGCTAATAGTAGTGAGGGCATGGTTATAACTGACCCAAGTGCAATTATATTAGATGTTAATCCCGCATTTTGTGATTTAACCCAGTATCGTAAAGATGAAGTATTAGGGAAGCCAATATCAATTCTTAGTTCAGGCAATCACAAAAAAGTCTTTTATAAAAAAATGTGGCAAGCAATAGAAGAAACAGGCCGCTGGCAAGGAGAAGTCATCAACCGACGTAAAAATGGCGAGCTATTTACCGAATGGTTAACCATAGACACTGTTTATGATGAACATTACCAACCTCATCGTAGGGTTGCTATTTTTACTGATATTACAGAGAAAAAAGCAGCCGATGAACTTATTTGGCATCAAACCCACTTTGATCATTTAACGAACTTGCCCAACAGAATTGAATTAAAAGAGCGTTTAAATCAACGTTTAGCTAGCAACGTTAGCGTAAATGAACCTCTGGTGGTCATGTTACTTGACCTTGATCACTTTAAAGATATCAATGACACTCTGGGGCATTTTTATGGTGATAAATTATTAAAACTCACTGCTAAAAGGTTGCTGGAGAATATTACAGACATTGAATTTATTGCCCGTATTGGTGGTGATGAGTTTGTTATAGTACATTCCAAATTGATCAGCGAAGAGCACATTAAAAAAGTTGCCCAAGATGTACTTGATGCCATGTCAGCATCCTTTAAATTAGAAGGTGAAGAAGTTTATATTGCAGCAAGTATCGGTATTGCTATTGCTCCTAATGATGGAGATAGCTGTGAACAATTACTTAAAGCAGCCGATCAAGCAATGTTTCAAGCTAAACAAAATGGCCGTAATTGTTATAAGTTTTTCAATGTAGATTTACGAGAGCAAGCCCAAGCAAGGATGGAGCTGTTAAAAGATATGCGCCACGGCATTGAGCAACAAGAATTTGACTTACACTATCAGCCAATTGTAAATCTTGATACAGGTAAAATACATAAAGCTGAAGCTTTAATACGTTGGCAGCACCCAGACAAAGGCCTAATTAACCCTGCACATTTTATCCCCTTAGCTGAAGAGTCTCGGTATATTAATCCATTAGGTCAATTTGTATTTACTACTGCAATAGACACACTAAACACTTTAAGATCACAAGTGGATGAAGGTTTTCAATTAAGTATCAACGTGTCACCTGTACAATTTAGCTGCTTAGATAGTGGTATAGATGAGTGGCCTGAGCTACTAAAGGCTGCTAATTTACCGCTCAGTTCAATCGTCGCAGAAATTACAGAAGGGTTAATGATAACCCCTGAGCCATTAACTCAAAGACGTCTTAAAACATTAGAGCATTCAGGTATGGAGTTAGCTCTTGATGACTTTGGTACGGGCTATTCTTCTCTTGCTTACTTACAGCAAATGGATGCTGATTACTTAAAAATAGATAAATGCTTTGTCGATAACATAAAGGCAGGAAACCAAGAACTCGCTCTTTGTAGAGCAATCATTACTATGGCTCACCAATTTAATCTCAAAGTTATTGCCGAGGGGATCGAAACCCAAGAACAACATCTGCTACTCCTTGGACTCGGGTGCGACTACGGCCAAGGTTATTTATTTTCTAAACCATTACCAAAAGCTGATTTTTTAACTCTCTTAAAAAAGTAACGTGCTAATCTTGGTAATCTTTACTGTGTATTTGTTGTTGCTTACTCGTTAGTTCGTCAGCAACAAAAGCACCACGCTCACCACGTTTTTTTGCTTTACCTTTGGTACTATCTTGCATGGTTTGTTGTTCAATACTGGCATTCAGTGCTGCACCAAAAATGATGATGTATGCACTTAAATACAACCACATAAGCATAATTACCACCCCACCTACTGAACCATACGTTTCATTATATGAAGCGAGTGTAGCAACATAAAATGAGAAACCAAGTGACGCAACAATCCATAATATAGTTGCCAATAATGAACCTGGTGTCACCCATCGCCATTTAGCTGCTCGCCTGTGAGGGGCGTAACGATATAGGCAAGCCAACGCAAAATTAAAAATAAATGCGAGCAGCGGCCAAGATATCAATTGAATAATGAGATCAATACTTTGAGTAAAGCCAACTAAATTAAGAACAATCGGCAAAATACCAATAATAAGTAACGCTACAACAGCAACCGTAATTGCACCGACTGAAAAAATAAATCTAAACAGCAATGCGATAAAGAATTGCCGCGTATGATTTTCATGATAAGTAATATTACATGCAGTGATCAGCGCTTGGCTACCCTTACTGCTACTCCAAATAGCCAGCAATAATGTACTCAAAGCACTTAAACTCAATGACGCTTGTGATCTTTGGCTCACTGCTGTGACTTGCTCAAGTACTATTTCACTGGTGCTTGGTGGTAACAAGGTGATGAATTTACTCAATAGAGCCGAGATATCAGCTGGTGACGCAAAATAAGCATAAACAGAAACTAAAGCTGCAATTGCCGGAAAAATAGCAAGTAATGCATAAAACGCCACACCCGCGGCAACAAAAGATAAATTATCTTGCGCAAGGCTTGTATAAACGCGCTTACAAATACTCCACCAACCCCGCAATGGGATTTCATTTGGCTTGTTAGCTTGATAACCATATTGACTTTGTGGCATTTGAGAACTCTGAATTATCGTTATGTAATCTTTTAGATATAGCAATCAGCTTGCCAATACAGTATGGCCTTCGACTTGCATTAAAAAACTGAGATGGAGAGTGTAGAACGCATCAGGAAAAAGCCATGTATAATTTTTTTAGCAATATAAATCAATACGCTAGCACTTTATCTAGTAATGAAAAAATACTACCAAACGAGCAAACATGGCAGTTAACTCTTGCAAGTGTTAACTCTCAAGTCATGCAGTTTTTACATGCTGCTGGGCAAATGCTACCCGCATTAATATTAGGTGTACTCGCGATTATCGGTTGCTATTTTCTTGCTCGACCACTCTCTTACTTACTCATAAAACCACTGGGGTATGTCAGTGAAAGTCGCTTATTACATGTCGTAACTAGGCGCTTTATTAGCATATTAATTATATTATTTGGCGTATATTTATTTCTTCGCTTAGCGGGGCTGACCCAATTTGCTGTGGCCGTAATGAGTGGTACTGGCTTACTAGGTTTGATACTTGGTTTTGCTTTTAGAGACATTGCCGAAAACTTTATTTCAAGTATGCTCTTGAGTGTACAAAGGCCATTCAAAATAGATGATGTAATAGAGGTAAACGGTCATCTTGGCGTAGTAAAAAAGGTAACTGCCCGTGCCACCACTCTGGTTGATTTTGATGGTAATCATATCCAGATACCAAATGCGAATGTATATAAAAACGTTATTAAAAACTTAACCGCCAACCCGAAAATGCGTGGTCATTTCACCTTAGGTATTGGCTATGATAATGATATTAAAGCGGCTCAACGACTTGCATTAAATATTCTGAACAAACAAGCGCCGGTTTTGAGTGAACCTGCCCCACAAGTACTTATTAATGACTTAGGCTCAGCCACTGTTAACTTCACTATTTATTTTTGGGTTAACAGTGAACAGCACAGCGTATTAAAAGTTGCATCACAACAAATGCGAGAGTTGGTCAATAACTTCACTGAGCAAGGTATTAGCATGCCCGACGATGCGCGTGAGCGTGTACTCGTAAATAGCCAAGGCGATGATATTTATCCTACGCTCGATAATGATGAAAAGTCAGCTCTTAAAGCCAAAAGAGCTAACAGAGTCGATACACCGATTCACCAAGATGACGACACAAATATTGATGATGTCAGTAGTGATACAGATGAAATTAGAGAGCAAGCAGAAGAGTCTCGTGACCCCGAGCAAGGCAATAATATAATTTAGCGTAAATCTAAGGGAGCATTTATTCGCTCCCTTAAAAAATGAGTGTAATAACCCACTTTAAATAGGCGAACCCGGTGGTATTGGCAACGCTTTAAAGTTATCTGGCCACTGTCCAGATGATAAGAACAGCTTAACTTGCTCCGCTAAGTATTGCTTAAAGGCACTTTCACCAATGCTGACACTGCTAAGCAGTGAACCTTGTTGGAAATCTTTACTGAGCTTAACTAAATAATAACGAAGCTGTGCTTGCACCTCCGGAGCAACACTATCACTGGCTGCCAAGTCAGCAAATTGCTTGGCCGTTAATAGTTGTACGCGCTGGTTAATTTTAGCGGCCATTGGCGTTTCATTACTCGCTGTAAACACTTGCTCATATACTTGTGCAAGCATTTCATCAAGACTGAAAAACGCATTACTGCGCGCTTGCTGTTGAGCTAACCGATTTAACCGTTGGCTATTTAGCATAAGCGATAAACTATGCTGTGCTGCGACTTCCGGCAACGCCATAGCATCCAGTGTTAAACCAGTGCGACCAACAATACTCTCACGGTTTTTAGACTCACCGTAAGCCTTAGGTGGGATAAGAGCCAAAATACTTTCTGGTAAAACTAAGTTGTCAGCCTTTAACGTGCTAAGCATTGCTGTGAGTGCATGTTGTTGCACTTCTTTACTTACAACTTGCGCGCCTTTTATAGCGCCTTCACTACGTATTTCATAGTCATAATCAACACCTGCAATCAGCTTAACCGCAGATTCTACTTGGTAACGATGAAATAAATACAGCGGCACCAGCATTTCCTCAAGCTGCGACAGTGCAGTACCTGTTTTAATATTGTTAATACCAAAATTAGCTAATGCATGTTTGCGCACCTCAAGCACTCGGGTTAGCTCATCACTGGGTGAAGTGCCATTATCCCAAAGATGGGCCGTTGGGTGTGCACCACCTTTTGCTCGTGCATCGCTATCAGAGATAAACTCAAGTCCCTTGCTTTTATTCTCGGCTAAAATAGCAGCCAGCTTTGTGTTCTCATCAAAGCCAGTAAAGTCACTGTAACCATATTTAATAACTTGAGTATCCCACTGCCCCATACCGTGCGCATAGCCACGGCTCACATCAAGCTCACCTTTATCATTGAAGCTTAATAATGGGTGAGGATAATCCATTACAGATGCTCTATCGGCCACTGATGCAGCAAAGTTGTGTGCAATCCCTAATGTATGGCCAATCTCATGCGCACTCAATTGACGGATACGGTCTAGCGCCATCGCTTGCAAGGTTTTAGTAACCTCATTCCCTTCAACATAAGGCGCAGCAAGAGCTTCAGCAATTAAAATATCTTGGCGTACACGTAGTGATCCCAAGGTAACGTGACCTTTTAAAATTTCACCTGTACGAGGGTCAATCACTGAACTGCCATAAGACCAACCACGCGTAGCACGATGCACCCATTGAATGACGTTATAACGGATATCCATAGGATCTGCGTTATCAGGTAATACTTTGACGATAAATGCATTTTTATAACCTGCTGCTGCAAATGCATCACTCCACCATTTCCCGCCTTCTAATAATGCTGTTTTTACTGGCTCTGGTACGCCTGGATCTAAATAATATACAATTGGCTCGATAGGTTCACTAATTGGCAATGATGGGTCTTTTTTAGCAAGACGATGGCGCGGAATATAACGCACTAACATAGAGTCACTTAATGAAGCCGCGTAATCTTTATGCTCAACACTCCAGTAACCAGATTGCGGATGAAATGCACGTGGTGTGTAGTTATCGTCAGGCAGTTTAATTAACGAGTGATGCATATGTACCGTTAGCGCATATGGGTCAGCACTGACTTGGCGAATATATTGCCCCGGCTTGCTACCTTTAAAGGTAAGCACCGCTTCAAGCTCAGTATTCTTCATAAACGCTTTAGAGCGTGGCATAAATACCGCACTACGATTTTCATCTAAACTAAAGCTACCTTGTTTACGAGCTGCAAGCGTGCGACTAACACCGTGAACGTCACTTAATAAATAAGGCGTGTAATCAATTAATACCGCTTGCGGGCTTTGCGCCACGACCTTAAAGCCAGCTAAAATACTTGAAGCAAAGGCTTCTTGAATACTTTTTTGTTCAGCTTTATTACTGGTATTTGCGCGGTAATATGTATTAATTGCTCTGAGCATCACTTTGTCGCCAAAGTGCTCAAACTGCACCAGGTGAGTATTGCCTAATTGGCCACGATCAAGACCTATATCATTCGAACCAACACCATAAGGTAAGCTTTGCTGTAATAAAAACTGTTGCTCTAATTTGTCTACCTTTAAGTAGACTTTGCCATTTTCGGTATCGTAAAAGAATGAAAAATAGCCAGGAAAATGATTCATTTGTGAAGTAAAATCATTTATAGACTTAATTGCTGCGTGCGCTTGGGTTATCATAGTTAGCAACACAGTAAAGAGTATGTAACGTATCAGTGGTATTTTTTGCATAATCTTATCTTTGTTATTCGCGTTTTAAATAAGTTTAAAGGTGATGCCAGTATAATGTATCCACTTTAAAATACATCTATTTAAGACGAAATTCAGCGCTAGCTTTGATGATCCCTCTCACCCTATGATTATCATGGCCCTTAACGTTATCAGGAAAATAGAATGCGTAGACTACCCCCAGTATTACTTGAAGACGGTTGCCCTAGAGATTTAATTTCGTTGATCAGAACAGTATTAGCGGCATGTAAAGAAATTTCATTCCGTGTCGGCCAAGGCGCATTATCTGGCGTACTTGGTTCAACCCTCGACGAAAACATTCAAGGTGAAACACAAAAGAAACTTGATGTACTAACCAACCAGCTACTAAAAGACATATTACTGGAATCAGGTTACGTT
Source organism: Pseudoalteromonas sp. APC 3893 (assembly GCF_030408095.1). Taxonomy (NCBI): domain Bacteria; kingdom Pseudomonadati; phylum Pseudomonadota; class Gammaproteobacteria; order Alteromonadales; family Pseudoalteromonadaceae; genus Pseudoalteromonas; species Pseudoalteromonas sp. APC 3893. The sequence continues at coordinate 86,053 of NZ_JASDCD010000013.1, read as the reverse complement.
AAAGCCATCGCATCAGAAGAAGAAGACTACACGGTTGCAGGCAACCCAGATGCAGATTACATCGTAGCGTTTGATCCGCTCGATGGCTCGTCAAATACTGATATTAACTCATTAGTAGGCACTATTTTCTCAATAATGAAAGCGCCTGAAGGCTCTGATCCTGCCGATCAAAGAATTTTTATGCAACCGGGTAAAAATCAAGTTGCAGCGGGCTACGTACTTTACGGCCCATCAACAGTTTTAGCCCTAACGACAGGTAAAGGCACTCGCTTTTTCACTTTAGATAAAACTCACGGCACGTTCTTGTTAACTGAAGATTTCGCTAAAGTACCAGAAGATACCAATGAGTACGCTATTAACGCATCAAACCAGCGTCACTGGCAGCCAGCTATGCAAAACTATATTAACGATTTAATTGCTGGTGATACAGGCCCTAGAGCGCGCAATTTCAACATGCGTTGGATTGCCGCTATGGTGGGTGACGTCCACCGCGTATTATGCCGTGGTGGTATTTTTACCTACCCTACCGACACTAAAGATCCTAACAAACCAAATAAACTGCGTTTACTTTACGAAGCAAACCCAATGGCCATGTTAATCGAGCAAGCTGGCGGTATCGCGTCAACAGGCACTGAGCGTATTATGGATATTCAACCAGATGCCATCCACCAACGTGTAGCAGTGATTTTAGGCTCTAAAAACGAAGTCGAAACCTGTTTGGGATATCATAAGTAACTCTCAGCCTATCTCTTGATCACAAGTCGAGTTCTTTCATAAAAGCATAGGACTCGGCTAGAAATACCAATTTCACCTAGCCATCTCAGATGGCTTTTGTGCCGACTCGACCTATTCGTTTGCTGTCATGCCAGCCCCCCAGCTTTGCTATCACATAGAACAACCAAAAAGTGGCCAGGCTATGTTGATGGAAATCGTGCTCGATAAAGCCCTTCAAAACTGCTATGTTTTAATCCCAACAACAGCGTTAAACAGCACTGTTTTTCCATTGTTAACCACTAAAATTTAGTAAAAGCCATAGGCAGTTTGGTGGGGAAACAAGCACTTTTGAACGCTTTACTTTCGGTAAGCTATTGAGTTTGTTAAGGTCTAGGCCGCTACTCAATAAGCAGTTCCAGAATATTGTATAAGTGTTTATTCGCTCAACTTGAGCACAATTACTTAAATAAAGTACAATAGAACTATTAAAGGCTTGAGTTACTTGTAACTCGAGCCTATTTATTTTTAGTAGAGAACCAAATCATGGCGCAAACTCGCGGAAATTTATTTATATTATCAGCTCCTTCTGGGGCTGGTAAATCAAGCTTAATCAATGCACTACTAGCTAAGCATAGCGATATGAAAGTATCGGTATCGCACACGACTCGCTCGCCGCGCCCAGGTGAAGAAAATGCTGTTCACTATCATTTTGTAACAGTCGATGAGTTTAAGCGCTTGATTGAACAAAATGACTTTTTTGAATGGGCGCAAGTATTCGATAACTATTACGGCACTTCTAAGCAAGCGATTGAAGAGCAACTTGCTGCTGGCATCGATGTGTTTTTAGATATTGACTGGCAAGGCGCGCAACAGATGCGTAAATTAGTTGATAACGTTGAAACTATTTTTATTCTGCCCCCATCCAAACAAGAATTAGAATCACGCTTAAATAGCCGAGGTCAAGATTCAGCCGAAGTAATTGCTGGACGTATGGCACAGGCACAATCTGAAAGCTCTCACTATGATGAGTATGACTATTTAGTTGTGAATGATGATTTTAATACTGCACTGGCACAAATTGAAACAATAGTGCTTGCAAAACGCTTGTCATTGCAGTGTCAGTCAGTTCGTCATAAAGACCTAATTGCTGACTTAATAAAATAACTATTGATATATTTATAGATAAAAATTAACCACTAGCTATTGGCGAATCTTGCTGGGTGCAGTAAACTACGTCTTTGCTTAAAAATTTATTTGGAGTGCTGAAGATGGCTCGCGTAACTGTTGAAGATGCAGTAGATGCAATTGGTAATCGTTTTGACTTAATTTTAGTTGCGGCTCGTCGTGCCCGCCAAATCGCAGTGGGCGGTAAAAACCCATTGGTTGACCCAGAAAACGATAAGCCAACAGTCGTTGCTTTACGTGAAATTGAACTTGGTTTAGTTGATAGTTCATCAATGGATGTTATTGATCGTGAAGAGCAACAACACCAAGAAGCGGCTGAAATGGCTGCCGTTGCCGCTATCGTAGGTGGCAACCAATAATCTGACTTCCCGGTCTGATTTAGCCAACGGTGTAGTATTTCTACTCTAGCCGTTGGCAATCCCTTCTTTTCATCGTATATTCTTAACATACCGTTACCTATTTGCTTCACGAGAACATTGGAGTGTGAATGTATCTTTTTGAAGGTTTAAAAAAGAAAATATCAGAATACTTGCCACCGGCAGATGTAGAACTGGTACAAAAAGCCTATGTAGTTGCTCGAGAAGCGCACGAAGGTCAAACTCGCTCAAGTGGCGAACCTTATATAACTCACCCAGTTGAAGTGAGCCAAATTCTTGCGGGCATGCACTTAGACCATGAAACTCTCATGGCTGCCTTGATGCACGATGTAATCGAAGATACCGACTTCAGCCAACAAGACTTAGCCGAAATTTTTGGCGACACAGTTGCAGAGCTCGTTGAAGGCGTGAGCAAGCTCGATAAACTCAGCTTTAAAGATAAAAAAGAATTTCAAGCTGAAAACTATCGTAAAATGATTATGGCGATGACGCAGGATATCCGTGTTATTTTAATTAAGCTTGCCGATCGTACTCATAACATGCGAACTTTGGGAGCGCTTCGTCCTGATAAGCGACGCCGAATTGCAAGAGAAACACTTGAGATTTATGCACCCATAGCTAACCGTTTGGGTATTCATGATATTAAAAATGAACTAGAGGATTTAGGCTTTCAAGCCCTCTACCCTATGCGCCACAGAGCGCTAAAATCGGAAGTTGCAAAAGCACGCGGAAACCGCAAAGAAGTTATCTCAAATATTCAAACAGAAATAACAGCGCGCCTTGAAGAAGCCGGTATTACTGCGACTGTATCTGGACGTGAAAAACACTTATATAGCATATATAAAAAGATGCTAAATAAAGAGCTATTATTTAATGAAGTCATGGATATTTACGCGTTTAGAATTGCCGTAGAGTCTATGGATACCTGCTACAGAGTGTTAGGTGTTGCGCATAACTTATATAAGCCTATAGAAACGCGCTTTAAAGATTACATTGCCGTACCAAAAACCAATGGTTATCAATCTTTGCACACTTCACTTGTCGGCCCTCATGGTATTCCAGTTGAGATACAAATTCGTACTCATGATATGGACCATATGGCTGATAAAGGGGTCGCAGCACATTGGATGTACAAAAAAGCGGGTGATGGCGCTGGCCATACGGCGCAACAACGTGCTCGTCAATGGATGCAAAGCTTATTAGAGCTGCAGCAAAGTGCAGGTTCATCATTTGAATTCGTTGAAAACGTTAAAACCGAATTATTCCCTGAAGAAATTTACGTGTTTACTCCCGATGGTCGCATTGTCGAGCTACCTATGGGTGCAACGGCTGTTGATTTTGCTTACGCTGTTCATACAGATGTAGGCAATACCTGTGTTGGGGCTAGGGTTAACCGCAAGCCTCACCCACTGAGTCAAGCATTAGATACAGGCCAAACAGTCGAAGTCATAACCAGCTCTGGTGCACACCCAAATGCAACTTGGCTTAACTTTATTGTTACCGGTAAAGCACGCTTAGGGATTCGTAATTACTTAAAGAATCAACATCAGGAAGAAGCACTGCAATTAGGGAGGCGCTTACTTGATTCAGCATTAGGTGAAACAAAATTCAGTGACTTACCTGATGAAAATATAACACGAGTATTGGACGAGCATAATTTAAACACTGTATTAGAGTTACTGGTTGAAATTGGCTCTGGCAATCTAATGAGTATGTTAATCGCTCGGCGCTTGCTGCAAAACGATGATGAAGATTTAAGCGATATAGCGAAGAATGCCAAAGCAACTATCATCGGCACCGAAGGCATGCTGGTTAACTACTCAAAATGTTGCCGCCCAGTGCCAGGTGATGCTATTACTGCCCATATAAGCCAAGGTAAAGGCGTTACCGTACACCGCCAAGAATGTAAAAACATTCGAGGCTGGGAGTCTGAGCGCTCTAAATACCTGGTCGTAAAGTGGGATGATAACCCAGAAAAAGAATATATCGCTGCCCTGCGCGTTGAAATAATCAACCATCAAGGCGCGCTGGCAAAATTAACCAATGTCGTGGCAACTACACAAGCAAATATAGTTGAAATAACGACTGACGAAAAAGAAAGTAATCTCTATGTGATAGACCTTGGGATCACCGTTAAAAACCGTGTTCACGTTGCTAACATCATGCGCCGTATTCGCGTAATGCCTGATGTGCAAAAAGTCTATCGTAAAAAATAATAGGAAAATCATGAATAAAGCATTTATTTCTACCGAACAAGCCCCTGCAGCTATTGGTACATACAGCCAAGCAGTTAAGGTCGGCACTGCCGTTTACCTATCAGGGCAAATACCACTTGTGCCTGAAACAATGGAAGTGATTTCAGAAGATTTTGCTGAGCAAACACATCAAGTGTTTAAAAACGTCAGCGCAGTTTGTAAAGAAGCCGGTGGGACTATTCAGGATTTAGTGAAAGTGAATATTTACCTAACCGATCTATCAAACTTTGCTACTGTTAATGAAGTAATGAGCCAGTATTTTAAAGCTCCTTATCCTGCCCGTGCAGCAATAGGCGTTCGCGCTTTACCTAAAAACGTACAAGTTGAAATAGATGGCATCATGGAATTGCCTTCAACCAACTAAACCTATCAGGCATCCAAACTATTTGGATGCCACTCCCCTCTAATAGCCACCCTAATTTCTTGACAGTTATTAATTTCTCTAGCACTCTATACCCAAGCCACCTCAAGGTGCGATTTTCAGTTGGAATTAAAAGCGATTTAGGCAAGGCATTGATTGCAAGTAATAGTGGTTCTATTGTTAAAATCAATAACGCAGTATAAATCGCTTTTAAACCAACCCTTTGGGCGTTTCACAGAGACTTACTCTCATCGTTGTTACTTCTTAAAAGGGATGGCCATTCTTGCAAAGTAACGCCTTGATATTAAGCTCCTGTGAAACGCTGAATTCTGCATATTGAGGTGGTTTGGGTATATAATAATAAAAATAAAACCTTTAACTTTAGCAGTGCAAAAGGATAATGTGTGTTTAAGCTAGCCCATAATGGTAACGTATTACTGGATGTAATAGAGCATTCACCTCCCAGCGCCGCCTTTGTAATTGAAGCGCTTGAACGTTCTAAGTTTTGTGAATGTCGTGTTGAGCAAGAGTCCATTAAAGCTTATTTTGATGCGCCTAATAATGAGCGTACTATTGTCGTTGCCAGTAAACATGATGCTACTCTCGTTGTAGCTATCAGTGACGATAAAATGCTTGCAACCGGTGAACTAACATTAGCGCAAGGTGGTAAAGTTCTCGACTTGGATACAGCCAAACAACAATTAATAAAAGCAGGTATCGCAAGAGGGTATAAGCAAGCCTTTTTAGAGCTGCTATTACAACAACAATTTGAACTACCCGCGGGACATACAGCGAAAGGAATATTAGCCAAAGGCCGCCTCCCGGTAGATGGGTTATCGTCACGATTAATCCCGCAAGTACAAACTTTAAAAGAACGTTTAAATGCCCCCAAACTGCGTGAAGATGGCACCGTAGATATGCGTGACTTCGGCAAGCTCGCAAGTGTTGAGCCTGGTGTACTACTGATTCAACAACAACCTGCAACTCCCGGCAAAGAAGGCTTTACGGTGACTGGTGATTCGCTTCCAGCAAAACCAGGCGAAAGCTTCTCTTTAGTCGCAGGTGAAGGCACTGAAATATCAAAAACAAACCCTTTAGAACTGGTCTCGACTATTTCCGGAGTGCCTGTTGAAATAACCAATGGTATGCGCGTTGATGACATTTATACCGTTAAAGACGTAAACGTTAAAAGCGGCCATGTTAACTTTGATGGCAGTGTTATCGTTACCCAAAATATTGAACCTGGTATGAAGGTCACTGCAAAAGGTGATATTACTGTCATGGGTACCGTTGAGTCTGGCGAACTCACCGCTCAAGGCAATATTACTATCAAGCAAGGAGTTATCGGCCACCAGCTAGATGATAAGTCCTTATCTTGCAAAATTATCAGTGCTGGTGATATCCACCTTTCTCACGCTCAATATAGCTTCATCAGCGGCAACAATATTTTTATTGAGCGCCAAGCGAGCCATTGTATGATGAAAGCCACGCGTTTATTACAAGTTGGTCAAAAAGATAACCCTCAAGGCAAAATATTTGGTGGTGAAGTACTTGATGCCGGTATGGTCATCGCTGGCGAAATAGGCAATGAATCTGGCGCCAAAATGTTAATTAATATGGCAACTTCTGGTAAAGAGATCACTGAAGAAACGGACAACTGTTTTAAAGAGTTAGCTAAAACAGATGAGCAACTCGACACCTTGCAAGCAGCCTTAGAAAAAGCTGATTTAGTTAAAGATGCAGATAAGAAAAAGCAACTTATCGCAAAAATAGGTGCCACCCAACAGCATTACTGCCAGCAGGCGGAGCAACTTGAACAACGCCTTTCAAAATTAGAGCATCATTTACATGACTTACTTAATGACGCAAACTTAGCAGTGAACAAGGTGCTTCACTCCGGTGTTGAAATTCATATTTTTGATAAAGTTTTAAAAACCAACCGTAACTATCCTCCTTGCAATGTAAAATTACAAGAAGGTAAAATTGAAGTAGAGTTTAAAACTAGTTAACTTCAAAGTTAAACATTCAGAGGCCTTACGCCTCTGGATCTGAACTTATTTTAGAGTATTCCTGCTACTTCTTGCTTTAGCTCTTCGCTCCAAACACCAACCTGAACTTGACCAATATGTGGCTTTTGTAACAGCAACATTGCTAGTCGAGACTGCCCGATACCACCACCAATGGTTTGTGGAAATTCATTTGCCAGTAGCTGTTTATGCCAATCGAATTCTAAACGCGCTTGATCTGCAGTAATTTCAAGCTGCTTCATTAATGCATCTGGACTTACTCGAATGCCCATTGATGATATTTCAAAAGCATCTTCTAGTACTGGATTCCAGACAAGAATATCACCGTTTAAGCCACTGTATTGTTCACACGTTTGGGTAGACCAATCATCATAATCCGGTGCACGCACATCATGTATTTTACCATCACCTAGTTGACCACCAATACCAATTAAAAACACAGCGCCATACTCTTGTGTAATCGCTTTTTCGCGCTGCTTTGCGGTAAAATCAGGATACATTTGGCGAAGTTGCTCAGAGTGTACAAAGGTAATTTCCTCAGGTAAAAAACCTGTAATACCAAATTCATCAGCTACAAACTGCTCTGTAGCTTTTAAACCTTGATAGAGTGATTTTACCGTCTCTTTGAGTTTCTCGAGTGAGCGTTCTGACGTGGCACAAATAACCTTTTCCCAATCCCATTGATCAACATAAACAGAATGTATTGGGCTCAAAGAGTCTTCATCTGGGCGCAATGCTTTCATGTGAGTGTATAGCCCTTCGCCTACCGCAAAGCCATGTTGTGCCAAGGTTTTACGCTTCCACTTAGCGAGCGAGTGAACAACTTCGAATTGACTACCTGGGAGCGTTTTTACCGATACACTTACCGCGTTTTCAGTGCCACTTAAGTTATCTTGAATGCCATCACCCACTTTAGCCAAAATGGGTGCCTGTACTTCAATTAGCCCTAATTTCTGCTCAAGCTGCTGTGAAAAAAACTGCTTAACTTTACTTATTTGCTGCTGTTGCTGCACATAGTGTGAACTCATAATAATTGGCCTCATTCCCAGTTATTGTTATTTGCTTATTTTGTCGCTGCGACAAACTTCAATAAAGCAATCCTCAAACATTTAGCAACAAAATTCAATAACCCACAAAAAAAACAGCCTTAACATATAATTTCAATTAAAATAGTGGTATAAAAAACAAAGATTCAATAATTATAGAACCAAAATTATATGGAAAATTATCAAATCGATAATCTCGATAAACAGATACTTCACGCCCTAATGGATAATGCCCGCACAGCTTATGCCGAATTAGCTAAACGCTTTGCTGTAAGTGCCGGCACAATTCACGTGCGCGTAGAAAAAATGAAGCAAGCTGGCATTATTACTGGCACGCAAGTAAAAATTGATGCAAAACAGCTTGGTTATGATGTGTGCTGCTTTATTGGCATTAACTTAAATAACGCACGAGATTACCCACAAACCTTGATACTGCTTAAGGAACTTGAAGAAGTTGTTGAGGCGTATTACACCACCGGTAACTACAGCATATTTATAAAGGTAATGACCCGTTCAATTGACCACCTACAAGATGTATTAATCAATAAAATACAGGCCATAGAAGCAATACAATCGACAGAAACGCTGATCTCACTGCAAAACCCCATTAGCCGCAGTGTTATGCCTTAAGGTATAATCACTCTAATTACGAGAGCAAAGAGAAAATAAAGAATGGAAAACACACGTTTTCATCGAGTTAAAAGTGTATTGGATCGCCGCCAAACAGATTTAACTGTATGCTTAGAAGATGTGCATAAGCACCATAACTTATCAGCCATAGTAAGAAGCGCTGATGCAGTGGGCTGCCACCATGTGCATGCAGTGTGGCCTGAGAATCAAAAATGGCTTACTAATAACACCTCTGGTGGTAGCAAAAACTGGATTGATACACACCTTCATAAAAATATAGATGATGCAGTTAGTACTATGCGTAGCCACAACCCAGACGTACAAATACTTGCAACACACTTGAGCCCAGATGCAATTGATTATCGTGATATTGATTACACAAAGCCCACCGCAATTATTGTAGGCCAAGAAAAAACCGGGATTTCGCCAACCGCACTGGCCCACGCCGATAAAAATATCATTATTCCAATGCAAGGAATGGCACAATCATTAAATGTATCTGTGGCTGCCGCACTGATTTTATTCGAAGCACAACACCAGCGCTTAAAGGCGGGCTTATACAACCGTGATATGCTGCAAAGTAGCATAAAGCATACGATGCTATTTGAAGGCTGCCATCCAATTATTGCACAAAAGTGCAAAGAAAAATCTTTACCTTACCCTGCACTGGATGACAATGGCGAGATCATCGCGGATGAAGCTTTTTGGCATACACTAAAACATGCTTGATGCCTTGCTAGTTCGCACGTAAACTCAAAAATATCTAAAAATGAAAGTGTTGAGCCTATTTTGTCAAAACCTGATTTAAGCTATTACCCAATTACCGAGCTCAAAGGTGTTGGGCCAAAAATGGCTGAGCGCCTAAAGAAGTTAGGTATTATTACAGTACAAGATATGCTCTTTCATTTGCCGTTACGGTATGAAGATCGCACTCGAATTTATGCCATCAATGAGCTACAACCTCACAGCCATGTCAGTATTGAAGCCACCATCGAAACCAGTCAAATAACCTTTGGTAAGCGCCGAATGCTGGTGTGCCAAGTAAACGATGGCACTGGTAGATTAACACTGCGATTTTTTAATTTTAGTGCTGCGCAAAAAAATGCCATGAGCGGGGGAAAAATCATTCGTTGTTTTGGGGAAATTCGCCGCGGTCGTGTTGGCTTTGAGATGACCCATCCTGAGTACAGTATTAGCGACACACCTTCTGAGCAACCTACAGCAACAACATTAACACCTGTGTACTCAACCACCGACGGTTTAAAACAACTCTCTATTCGCGCTTTGAGTGATCAAGCCATTACATTATTAGAGAAATATCAAATTGAAGAGTTATTACCCGAGCAGTTTCAACATGCAGGGATAGGACTGACACAGGCTTTATATCTACTTCACCGTCCTAACAATGATGTAGATGTTACCGCGTTAGAGCTTGGCACTCACCCTGCTCAACAAAGGCTGGTATTCGAAGAGCTATTGGCACAAAACCTAAGCTTATTAAAGTTACGCCAACAAGGTCAGCAAGTAAAAGCCGTCGCGCTTAGTGCTAGCCAGCAACTTGAAAATAACTTTCTTGCTCAACTCCCCTTTGCTCCGACTAACGCGCAAAATCGCGTGGTGAACGAGATTAAAGCCGACTTACAACATGCTTATCCAATGATGCGTTTGGTTCAAGGTGATGTAGGCTCTGGTAAAACCTTGGTAGCAGCATTAAGTGCGCTTACAGCAATTGCACAAGGCTATCAGGTTGCATTAATGGCCCCTACTGAAATCCTCTCAGAACAACATGGTATTACCTTTACTCAGTGGTTTACAGATTTAGGCATAACAACTGCTTGGCTTGGCGGTAAAACTAAAGGCAAAGAGCGTAGTACAACACTAGAAAAAATCGCATCAGGTGAAGCGCAGATGATTGTAGGGACGCATGCGTTATTTCAAGAACAAGTTACATTTAATAACCTGGTACTAATTATAATTGATGAGCAACACAGATTTGGTGTCCATCAACGATTATCACTACGTGAAAAAGGTCGCTTTGGTGACTGTTACCCGCATCAACTAGTAATGACAGCAACACCCATCCCTCGAACACTTGCGATGACAGCCTACGCCGACCTAGAAACATCAATAATAGATGAATTACCACCTGGGCGCACACCAATCACCACAGTTGCAATACCCGATACGCGCCGTGATGAAATCATTAATCGTGTGAAAACAGCGAGCAATGAGCAAGGTAGGCAAGTGTATTGGGTGTGCACCTTAATTGATGAATCCGAAGTACTGCAATGCCAAGCGGCTGAAGACTCTGCATTACAATTAACCCAAGCACTCCCAGAGTTAAAAGTGGGCCTTGTACATGGACGAATGAAACCCGCAGAAAAACAAGCCATCATGAGTGATTTTAAAGCAGGCAATATTCACGTATTGGTGGCAACAACAGTCATTGAGGTGGGCGTAGATGTACCAAATGCCAGTTTAATCATTATTGAAAATCCTGAGCGACTGGGACTTGCACAGTTACACCAATTACGCGGACGAGTAGGCCGTGGTGCTGTTGCTTCTCACTGTGTGCTGCTTTATCACGCCCCTTTATCTGCAACAGCACAAAAACGCTTAGGAGTATTAAGAGATAGTAATGATGGCTTTGTTATTGCTGAGCGTGATTTAGAAATACGCGGGCCAGGTGAGGTGCTTGGTACTAAGCAAACAGGATTAGCTGAGTTTAAAATCGCTGATTTAAACCGTGATAAACAAACACTCAATCAAGTTAGGCCTATCGCAATGCAAATGCTTAACCAATACCCTGAGCAAGTAGAAAAGCTCATCCAGCGCTGGCTTGCTGGTAAGTCAGCTTATGCACAGGCTTAAAGCATTAAATATTGTGCAAACAAAGGTTAAACATACAAAGAAGCTACAAGGCCCCAAGCAATAGTAACAGGGCCTTAAAAATTAATATAGAATCCTAAAACTTATATTCCATACCTAACGCGATATAGTCTTGATCCACATCACTCTCTAAATCATAGGTTGAATAAAAGCCAAACAACTTAATATTTTTTGTAAACTTATGATCAACACCTACTGAGATCGCAGAGTTGTTATCACCATCTTTAAAATCAATCGTTTGATACTGTAATTTGAACGTATTGCTATTCAAAGTATATGCCGCATTAACTAAATAGCCATCAGCTTCACCAGTCCCATCAACCTTTTCTTGCTTTTGATACATAGCGCCTAATTTAATATCAGCCACTTTACCTTGAAGACTTGCGCGGATGACATCATATCCATTTACTTCGCTATCAGCTGCAATAGATGCATAAAGTTTGCTTTTTTTAAGACCCGAATCTCCGTATGTAAGAGCTAATGAATAACCATTCTCTCCTTCACTGTCTTTTTCGGCAACATAAGTTGCAAGCACTTTTAAACCATTAAAGTCATTCGAAGAATAGGTAACCGTATCGCTTAAGCGGTTATCACCTTTAAATAGATTTTTTATATCACCTTCAAGGTCGTTAAATAAGTCCAACTTCCCTTGAGATTGCTTTAAAGCTGTATCATTGCGACCAATCACGAGTTGCCCAAAGCTGCCTTGCAAACCAACATATTGATTTCGAGAAGTAAAAGTATCTTTTGAGTCATCTGATACATTGACCTGAAATTCAAATTTGTAAACAGCTTCCAAGCCTTCACGCAGCTTTTCTGAGCCTTGGAACCCGATACGAGAAGCATTACTCTTAACTTCTGTAAACGACTCATCGTCTTCATCAGAGGACTGCACTGTTACATTTGCTTTACCATATAGATCTACATCAGCTAATGCAGAAAAAGATAAACCACCAAATAAAGCTAGGAATAAGCTAGACTTTGCAAATTTCATGTCGTTTCCTCAATAATCGCAACGAAAAACACATACTCGTGTTTGATTGAGCGCAGTGTGCCAATAAAAAATGACAGAAAGATGACAACTGAAATAAAAACGTCAATTTACATTCATAAAAAGTAATTGTTTTTGTAATTAAAATATATTTTTAAGAACATGCGTTGGTTATAAAGTTAGACAGTCTGTAGCATATGTTGGACTTTTTTAAAACTGTACTGCATCACAACTTATAAACACAAGATCAATTCATTATAGAAGCAATACGATTAGTTTAAACAAAAATAAATATTTTGCTATATTACAACTTCATTTACACTTGTTTACATTAACTTTATACCGAAAAGCGTAATAATATAACAACACATAAAATAACTAATAATATGCTTTGTTCACTTAATACTTGCTAGTAAAGGTGATCTCCGCCAGCCATAATAAGCGCTCATTTTTTATTATCCCCATTCTCAAAATAAAAAAATAAATACAATAAAATGATAACTATTATCACTTCCAATTAAAATTCAAACATGCCAAGCTTGATACGTTATAACATTTGAAAACCAATAATTACTTACACTATTTAAATTCAGGTTGGAAAAAAATGAAAAGGTCAGCTCTAACAGTAAGTGTTCTTACTGGTTTATTTTCAATGCAATCATTTGCAACTCAATCTATTGAAAAACTTGAAGTTCAAGGTACGCGTACACCACTTTATAGTACCCGAGATGTAAATGCCTCGGCACTAGGGATCAAAGATCCTCAGTTTTTACCTATTTCTATTCAATCTTTTTCTGAAGAGTTAATAACGAATCAAAGAGTAAAAACTTTGAGCGAAGTGCTTGCTAATGATGCATCTGTACAAAATACGGCTATCGGCACAGTCTTTGATTTTGTCAGCCTAAGGGGCTTTCAACTCGATTGGACAAATGGTCTAAGACGAGATGGGCTCGCTCTTGCTCCTTATCAGGATGTTCCACTGGAGAATATTCAACGAATCGATATTATTAAAGGCCCATCAAGTTTGGTCTCAGGTTTTAATAATCCTGGCGGTACGATTAACTATGTAACGAAGCGCCCAACGATGGACTCCTTTTTAGATATCACGACAGAATTTCGTAGTCGTGCGGGCCGTTATATTCATGTAGATTTTGGTGGCCCCTTAGATAGTGAGCAAACTTTTGGCTATCGTATCAATGCCGCAGCAGAAAAAAATGGCGACTTTACCGGTGGTGACGATCTAGAAAGGCACTTTTTCAGCGCAGCTCTAGACTGGCAACTGTCTGACCGTATTTTTATTCGCTTAGATGGCGACTATCAAGACAAAAGCACTGTATCACAACCACTTATTGGTTTAGCGCGTGACCCAAATGATGATAGCCATTCCGTGCTCCCTCCTTATGTAGACACGAGTGAAATATTACTTGGCCAACCTTGGGCAAAATATAAAACCGAGTCCTTCAATATAGCGGCGCGAGTGGATTTTTGGCTCAATGATAATTGGCAGTGGGTTAACCAAGTCGCACTTTCTGGGAATGACCGGTTCACTATTTTTCCTGATATATATTCAGTTGATTTAGAAGGAAATGTTCTATCAGCAAGTATTCAAGTCACGCCAGATGAAACCTATGATACGGTTTCTGCCCACAGCTTCTTTACAGGGCAACTTGTTACTGCAGGTATTGAACATGAACTAGTTATTGGCGCAAGTATTCGTGACTACCAATCTAAAGATGGTCGCTGGTTTGAGTTAGACAATCCTGTTGGTAACATATTTAGCCCTACACATGTAAGTAAACCTGAATTCCCCGAATACCCCGATCCAACAACAACAGACACAATCGAAAGCTCATTTTTCATTACCGATACCCTGCATTTTAATGATGTATTTTATGCGACTCTAGGGCTGCGTCATATTCAATATAAAAAAGATCAAACCGCACCAAATCAAGCTAAATCAACATTAGATGATCGCACCTTCAACACACCTATCATTGGCTTAAATTATAACCCGAATGATCAACTTGCTTTTTATGCCAGTTACTCTGAAGGTGCTGGAGAAGGTGGCGTAGCAGTAATTGGCAGTGGAGCAATTAATGAGGGCGAATCGTTAGGGCCACAAGAAAGTGAACAAATAGAAGCCGGTATAAAATACCAAACTGACTCAATGAACTATTCCGTTGCAGTATTCGAAATTGAAAAAATGCTGGAATACCATAACCACATCACCAATTACTTTGTACAAGATGGGACTCAATCTCATAAAGGTATCGAACTTAATGCCAGCGGCTCGTTTATTAAAGGCCTATCGACTGTTGCTTCGATAACATTTATGGACCCTAGTTTGGATGAACTTGATGGTGAACCCGCACTCAATGGTAACCGTCCTGCAAATGTACCTAAATTCCAAGCAAATTTATTTTTAGATTATCAACTACCTTTCTTAGAAAACCTAAGTGTAAATGCTGGCATGTTTCATGTGGGTGAACGGGAACAAAATGTTAATAACAATTTGAACCTTCCGGCTTATACACGCTTTGATTTAGGTGCCAAATATCACTTTAGTGATTTTAACACCACACTGCGAATTAAGGCCGAAAACCTATTTGATAAAGAATACTGGCTGTCTGGCGGTGCTAAAGGCATAGATTGGGGCATAGCGCCAGGTCGCGGCCGGACACTTATTGCATCATTAAGCGTCAGCTTTTAAGGATAAATCATGACCACACCCATTATTCAAATTAATAACTTACAAAAGCGCTTTGGAGAATATCAAGCCCTTCAAGGTTTAAGCTTGGCCGTACATCAAGGAGAGATTTTAGCGCTGCTTGGTCCTAATGGCGCAGGAAAAACAACCACCATTAATTGCCTGTTAGGTTTTTTACAACCTGATGCAGGTGAAATCAGCATTGCAGGGGTAAACCCACAACTCGATGTCGTAACAGCAAGGCAGCATTTAGCGTATATTCCCGAGCAAGTGGCTCTCTACCCTCGCCTTACTGGACTTGAGAATCTCGCCTATTTCAGCAAAGTGGCGAGCATCGAAAAAACCGATGACGAATTTCGTGCCCTACTCGCAGAAGTAAAACTACCAAGCCATGCTGTAGATAAGTCCGTTGCAACCTATTCAAAGGGAATGAGACAAAAAGTAGGGATCGCTATAGCACTTGCAAAAGAAGCTAAAGCATTGATTTTAGATGAACCAACTTCAGGCCTTGATCCATCAGCCAGCCATGAGTTTAGTCAACTCATACAATCACTAGCGAAGCAAGGTGTCGCAATTTTAATGGCGACCCACGACTTATACCGTGCTCAAGAGGATGCGCATCGCGTTGCAATTATTAATCAAGGGCAATTAGTCGACACGTTACTTTTCGAACAATTAAAAGAAGTCCAACTTGAATCTGTATACCTTAAACATATCAAGGTGGACGCCTAATGTTACAAAGTACTTTTAAAAAAGAATGGATCGATACTAAGCGGCAAGGTCAAGCACTCTGGCTAAGTGGCATTGCTGTTTTGTTATTATTACTGGCTTGTGTGACTGGTTTTAAGAGCCATCAAACCTATCAGCAAGCCGTAAACGAGGTATCTCAATCAGAGCAATTACGCTGGCTGAACCAAGGTGAGAAAGGCCCCCACTCTGCAGCTCATTACGGCATTTATGTCGTTAAGCCTACCACGCCACTGGCAGCACTCGATGATGGATTACAAGCTTACCAAGGAAATGTATTGAGGTTAGAGGCGCACATTCGTAACGATAGCTTATTTAGAAGCGCACAAGATAACTTGCCATTGTCGCGCTTTGGGAGCTTATCACCCGCCTTCGTGTTGCAAGTATTATTACCCTTATTGATCATTTTAATTGGCTACCCATTACTTGCACGGGAGCGTGAGCAAGGCACTTTAAAACAACTACTTGCAGCAGGTGCAAGCCCTGCAAAGTTGTTTTTTGCTAAATGTGCTTTGCTTTTCACACTTTCATGCCTGTTCTTGCTACCCGTTGCACTTTTTTTACTTTATAGCCAAACTGCAAACGAGGCGCCTTATACGCTAAGAAGTGCTCTATTTTTACTCTCTTATTTAATTTATCTATTACTTTGGTCATTGATCACTACGACACTCTCTAGCCTACTCCCTACGGCACGACGCACATTAATTACATTACTTACTATTTGGGCATTCACAACATTATTACTGCCAAAACTTGCAATGAATATTGCAACCACCTTGCATCCACAAGGGTCTGGTCAAACGTTTCAGGCAAAACTTGAAAGCGAGGTTTATACCGATGCACGCCTCGATGCGATTGAAAAATTTAAGCAGCAAACACTCGCCCAATATGGCGTTAGCCAAGTAGCAGACTTACCCTTCGATTATGCCGGAGCACAACTCCAATTTGGTGAACAATACGCCGACAAAATCTTTGATCGCTTATTTGAAGCCCGTTTAGAACAGCTTGAAGCACAGTCACAAAGCTACCAGTTGGCAGGGTTGTTAACACCCTTTATCGCAGTACAAACACTCTCGATGGCGACCGCAGCCACTGATTTTAGCCACCAGCAATCTTTTGAAAATGCAGCAGAGCAACATCGTCGTCTAATGCAAGAAGTCCTTAACTTTAATCAAAGAGATCATGGTCATAAGGCTGAAGGACATTACACCGCTGGAAAAGAGCTATGGCAGCAGATCCCTGAGTTTTCATATCAATATCCACGTTTTGCTCACTACCTGCCTCACTACGTTATTAGCATTATATGCCTTGGCTTTTGGCTGATTGTACTGGTGCTACTTAGTTTATTTGCAATTAAAAAGCTACGTTTAGAGGAACAAAGATGAAGCGCCTAATACTAGCCACTGAGCTTAAAAACCTATGGCGAGAGAAACTCGTACTCACACTTTTTCTTACCACCAGCGTGCTTGCACTCGTGGCATTCCTTAATGCCCATTATTTTGCTAATAAGCAGCGCGACGTAGTACTTGCTGCTCAACAAATGCAGCAACAAACAATTCAAAATGCTAAAGCAGGATTGCCCGAAAGGCTCGCAAGTACCGAAAATCATAAATGGTGGGAAGACCCGTACGACCTGCGCGGACAAGCTTTTTACTTGATGCAAAATTACGCTATTAAAACTCCGCTCGCAACGGCTCCTATCGCAACAGGACAAGCTGATGTATTACCGTATTATTTTAAAATGCTGATTAAAGAAAAGCAGCATATTGTTCATCAATATGATTATGTCCACCCGCTTTCACTGTTACTTGGTCAGTTCGACTTAAGCTTTGTAGTTATTTATTTACTGCCATTGCTCATTATTAGCATTTGTTTTAATGCTTTAGCGAGTGAACGCCAAGGCGGACAGTTAAGGTTACTAATGCTTCAAGGTGGCAGTGCCACGCATCTACTCACCTACCAATTACTACTACGAAGTGCGTTGATCGTAATGCCATTTTTACTCATAAGTAGCCTGCTTTTGGTTATCATAAGAGACCAGATAGGTGTTACTGAACTACTTAGCTATAACTTCATTGTACTGTGTTATTCTGGGTTTTGGATTGCTATAACAGCTTGGGTTAATAGCCGGGCCAAAAGTGCCGCAAACAATGCTGCGACTCTCGTTACCTGCTGGCTCGGCTTGGTGATTGTTGTTCCAGCTTTAGTCAATACAAGCATTGCTTTACTCGACCCAACGCCTTCACGTATTCACTATATAGATAGTCTTCGAGCAGCCAGCGATGACGCTCAAAAAGCGAGTGAAAAAACCTTAGCTCAGTATTTTCAAGACCACCCAGAGCTTGCAAAAAATGGCAGTGGCGCCAGTGATTACGCCACTAAAAAAATTGCAACAATAAACTCTGTTGAACGCGCAATGGAAGTTCAAGATGCACGCTTTTTAAACACGCAGCAAGCACAACAACAAAGCGCCCAAAAACTACAGTATCTTTCCCCTGCGCTTATTGTCCAAACACTATTGGTTGATTTAGCTGGAAACGGTTTGACGCGTCATCACGCTTTTATGTGCGAAGTTGAAGCTCATCATCAAGCACTACAACGTTTCTTTGCCAATGAGATTGCCAAAGCCAATCAAAGAGGAGACTTTGCACCATGTGATGGTTGTAGCGCAAAGCCAACGCTCACGAATCTTGAGGATATACCTCAATTTAGCAGCGAATTTTCTACACCTGTGTACAGCTACACGCCATTAGCCTGGTTGCTGCTACTAGCCGTTGGCCTTCTCCTTATAGCAAAACGTCGCGTCAACAAACTAGACAGTGCGAGTAACAAAGAGGTGCTAGTAGTATGAATAACGCCCTCGCTGCAAAACTTCATTCACAAACACAAAGCTTACTAATAGAAAGTAAAGCTAAACTATTTGAATGGATAGCGGCGTTGGGCGCGCCGCTACACTTAGTGTTTCCACAGCGTTTTTCTGAAAATATCGAAACACTGCAAGATGCCTTCACTAAGCAAGGACTCAAGCATGAGATTTACTTCGCGAAAAAAGCTAACAAAGCTCAATGCTTCACCCAAGCCGCGTCTAAATACGATATTGGAGTGGATGTTGCGAGTGTACAGGAGTTTGAACTTGCCTTAAGCGGTGGTATTCAAGGTGTAAAAATTGGCGTATCTGGCCCACATAAGTCAGATACACTTATTAACTTAGCACTTGTTCATCAAGCACTTATCGCCATTGATTCAAATGCTGAATTAGACTGTGTCATTGCCATAGCCAAGCAACGAAAAATCCCCGCAAGAGTGCTGCTGCGTTTGCAAACACAATCGACTAAAACCTCACGATTTGGCAGTTCCCTGTGCCAACTTTCGTCATTATTAACCCAATGCAGAGAATACAAGGAATGGGTGGGCTTAGAAGGGTTTAGCTGTCATCTAAGCGGTTATTGCCCACATGCACGTGGTAACAGCATTCATACTTTAGTCAGGGCAATAGATGAGGCCCAGCAAATGGGGCTCTCGCCATCAAAAATTAATATTGGTGGCGGTCTCCCAATTTCCTACTTAGAGGACGAACACTGGCAACACGCCTTGGACTTTGAATGCTTTTTTGCAGGTAAAACCTTTGCAGGGTTTTACCCCTATTACACCAAGCAAAACCTTGAGGATACCTTACTCGCTATTTTGGCGGTGAAGAACAAGCATGGACAAAGTGCATTACAAGCATTACAGCTAAAGGACCTTACACTGATGCTTGAACCTGGGCGCGCACTGCTTGATCAAGCTGGTATTAGCTTATTTAAAGTACAAGGGGTTAAGCCCCATCTTGGCACATCAGACTGTCATATCGCGACACTTTCTGGCTCAAGTTTATCATTATCAGAGCAATGGTTTGAAAGTGAATATTTACCGAGCCCATTACTACTTTCACAACATTCAAACGGCATATTAGGGGAGTATCGAGTAGCCTTTGGCGGCGCAACATGCCTAGATAGCGACATGTTGAGTTGGCGGTTTATTCCCTTATCGCAACTACCACAGCGCGATGACCTTATGGTTTATCTCAACACCGCAGGATATCAGATGGACTCGAATGAATCCGAGTTTCACTCTATGCCATTACCTCGAAAAATCGCCGTAACGTGGGAGAGCAATATGCTTTCTTGGCAACTACTTAGCTAAAAATACCCAACGACATAACATAAAGGAGCCTATTTATGAACATAAATGTGCAGTATCCGCTCGCCTCAACATTGCATTTATCCCCGTATTTAAGGGTATCGCAAAGTATAGGTAACACGCCGCTAATGCAGTTTTTAAGCCTGCCGAACGGCAGTAAGCTGTACCTTAAGCTTGAGCAGTTTAACCCCACTGGCAGTGCTAAAATTCGCATGGCAAAATCAATGTTAGATGAAGCAGAAGCCAGTGGCCAACTAAAGCCTGGAGGCTGGGTTGTTGAGTCAACCTCTGGCAATACCGGTGTTGGTCTCGCACTGCTTGCGGCAGAGCGCGGCTATCGCTTTACCGCGCTTGTAGATAACCATGCGGCAAAAGAAAAAATTAGCAATATGAAAGCCTTTGGCGCAGAAGTGATCTGCGTTAGCGAAGCCGGAGATGACAGCTTATCGACCGATATTCGCGATGCAATGGCTGCCACACTAGCAAAAGAACAAGGGGCTTTTTGGACAGCACAACACAATAATTTTGCCAATAGCCGCGGCTATACAGGGCTCGCACAAGAGGTGTTTCATGAACTAGGTGAACACATTACTCACCTTGTCGGTGCAGTTGGTACGGGTGGTTCGCTATGCGGCACAACAAGGGCTCTTCGCGACTTAGGTTGTCATCAACTAACAACGATTGGTGTAGAACCTGTGGGTTCTATGATTTTTGGCGGGCCTGGGCTGAATTATCATCAATCTGGAACGGGTACACCAGAAGGTGCAGAGATAGGGCCTGTCATTGAATACGAGCTTATCGACAAAGGCGTAAAGGTATCTGACAAACAAGCGTTTAATACCGCCAGATACCTTGCTAAACATTACGCCCTGATGGTCGGTGGCTCGGCTGGTGGTGTTATTTATGAAGCACTACAAGCATTAAAAACCGCCCCCGCCGATAGCGTATTTGTGGTGCTCGTTTGTGATGGTGGTGAGAAGTATCTCGACACGCTTTTCAATGATGATTGGATGGCAAAACACGATCTTATCGACATTAACATCGAGCAAGAGCTCGATGACCTATTAACGCAATATAAACCTGCCGTGAGAGCATAACCATGCCCCAACAAACAACGCTGCCGATACTGAATGAAGCCCGACTAGCGCAACTTAATTTCCCCTATAACAAAGTTATTGAGGTGGTGGAAAATGCCTTTCGCTCACTGCACCACCCTGACTCTGCCAACCCACTCAAAGTCATTATGACACCACAAGATGGCCGCTCCATTGCCTATAGCATGGCCGGTCGCGATGCTGCAAGTAATACCGTAGGGTTTAAAGTGGTCTATGAATACGACCCTGACAGAAGCCGTAACCAATACCAGTTCTATTCTTTTATCTTTCTTTGCGATGATGCCACAGGCCACCCTGTGGCTTTAATGGATGTAAAAGAACTAGGTCCTATGCGCACATCAGCCACCTCCGCCTTGTTTGCAAAATATGCCGTTCATTCAGATGCCAAGCATGCATTAATTGTGGGCACAGGTGTTCAAGGGCAAATCGCTTTACCTATGCTCGTCACGGCGTTACCGCAACTCACACACCTGACCGTTCATGGCAGTTACCAAGCAGGTTTAGAAGCGGTTCAGCAAAAACTAAAAGCCCATCACCCACAGCGACAAGTTGCGGTATCACAAGACTTAGAAGCTTCTGTAAGACAAGCCGACGTGATCCTTGCCGTTACGGGATTATCCGCCAAAGAGAACATCAAATATGAATGGTTAAAACCCGGCGCGGTGGTGATTTTAGTTGGCTATGGAATCGAAAAATCGGTGCTACACCGAGCTGATAGATTGCTCACAACGGATGCAGAACAAATGAAGGTCACCGGAGACGATTTATTAGACGAGAACGGCAAACTACCCGCTGTTGATGCAACATTGACTGAAATACTAAATGGTGAGAAGCCGGCACGAACTCACCCTGATGAAATTATCTTTGTCTATAACAGCGGCATGATCATTACTGACGTGGCGCTCGGACGAGCCGTTGCGGACTTTGCTATCACACAAGAAAACGTGGAGGAAGTAACGTTATGGTAGCTTCAGCTCGCGCCGATATTTTTAAAGTAAGCCAGCTCGCAGGGCCCCTTATTCTGACTAACCTGCTCTACGTGGCAATTGCAACTATTGATCTCATCATGCTCGGCATGCTGAGCCCACTAGAGCTGGCTGCTGGCGGCCTCGCCATTGGTATTTTTAATCAATTTAGAACCATGGGAACTGGCGTGGTAACGGCAACAGGCAATTTGGTGTCTGATGCGATCGGCAAAGATAAGCGAGATCAGATCACCTCTCTTTTTAACGCCAGCATGCTTATTGGGACATTTATAGGCCTAGTATTCGCCGCCATAATGTTTGCCATGGGACCTTTCTTAAGGTTTATTGGTACATCCGAGTCTATTGCCAATTTGACGACACAATATTTAGCCGTTGTCGCGTTAGGATTATTACCCTGTTTTTGGTTTCAAAGTATACGCCACTTTAGTGTTGGGCTAAAAAGACCAGGATCTCTAATGTTGATAACTAGTGTGTCTGTTGTTCTTACGATTGTGCTCAATTACGGCCTTATTTTTGGTAATTTTGGTCTACCACAACTTGGCTTTGTAGGAGTTGCAGCCGCCACATGCATCGTGCTGTATTTATCATTTTTACTGTTTGTACTATTTGCCAAACGTGATGTCGTACTAAGCCCTTACCTCACTTTGAAGTTTTGGCAAACCGACCGCGAAGCGCTTAGCAAAACATGGAAAATGGGAGTGCCGATTGGCGCAACATATGGGCTTGAAGCCGGATTTTTCACCATACTTGCGTTATTTGTAGCAACACTCGGCGTAAATGCGTTAGCCGCCCACAACGTGGTAAGCCAAATGGTGTACATCGTATTTATGGTGTCTGCTGGCATTTCATCCGCTTGCTCTATATACATCAGCGAAGCCAATGCTACGGGAGACTTTCATCATGCCAAACGCATCGGCAATTTGGGCATTGCTTGCGGTGCAGCGGTCATGACTGTCTTCGCCTTAATCTATTTATTCGCGCCCGAATTTGTGCTGCTGCCATTTTTAAGTGCTGAAGAATTACAAAACTCCGATGTAGTGGTTATCGCCATAGAGTTACTTGTTATTGCCGCCTTTTTGCAGTTTTTTGACGCATGGCAAAATATCGGGCTTGGTATTTTGCGCGGACTTGGCGATGTTAAAAGTACTCTCATGCTGTCTTTAATTGGCTATTGGTGCATTGGCCTTCCCGGTGCTTGGTTATTTCAACAATTTTGGGGGTTGGGTATTTTAGGTGTTTGGTACGCCCTAACGTTAGGGCTTGCGGTCACAGCGCTATCAGAGATTTGGCTTTTTAATCACAGAGCTAACCTCTTACTTAACCCCGCATCACTCAAGGAGCAAAACGCATGACAACGACAATGCTAAACCCAGCCCGCAAAGAAGTGATTGCTCTGCCCCCCTACGGAGCAGGGCAAACCATCGAGCAAGCAACAGAGCACAATCTGCACCCCAATATGATAAACCTGTCTGTCAATGAAAACCCGTTAGGGCCTAGCCCTGCAGCGCTTAATGCATTTAAAGCACAGCTGCATACCACTAGCTGCTATCCAGACAGTCAATGCACAGAGCTAAGCGAACGACTAGCTACTAAACTTAACGTTGCTAAAGAACAAATTGTTATCGGTAATGGCTCTGAGGATGTACTCTCGATGCTCTGCAAAGCGTTTCTTAATCAAGGCGATAAAGTATTAGTGGCCAAGCCTAGCTTTGTGCTGCATGGAATTTACGCCAATATGATGGGGGCAAAGGTCCTAGAAGTGCCGATGCAAAGCGACCTATCTTATCGAATTGATGATTGGCTCGATACTATCGCACATTACCCAGACTTAAAAATGCTGATGCTTGCCAATCCGTCCAACCCGGTTGGTTGTACGTTTGATGCCAAGAACCTACAGCGTATAATCAATGCCTGTCCACTCAATACGGTTATCGTCATCGATGAAGCATATTGCGAATATGCCCAAGGCCATAAAGAGTTTGTCGACAGTTTAGCACTACTTCAAGCACAACCTCGTCCCTATGCGGTATTACGGACTTTTTCTAAGGCTTATGGTCTTGCAGGACTTAGAGTGGGTTACGGCGTAATGGCAAATGCACAATTAGCAGATTATCTACATCGCATACGTACACCTTACAATGTGAATCGATTGGCACAACTGGCGGCGATTGCTGTACTGCAAGATCCCGCTTATTTGGCAGACACAGTCACGCAAACAAATCGCGAAAGAGAAAAACTCAGCACCGCACTCACTGAACTTGGGTATTTTGTCGCGCCAAGTCTAGCCAACTTTTTATTTATTGATGTTAAGCAGCCGTCTACGCATGCCGCATCTTTGCTTCTGCAACAAGGAATAATGATAAAACCTTGGCTAGAATCTGGTTTTGATCATTTTGTCAGAGTAACCATCGGGCTTCCAGAGCAAAATCTTAGAGTGCTTGAAGCATTTAAACAATTATAAATATCGCCCTCTGCGAGGGCTTTTAAGCACAAACTGCCTGTTGATTTAAATAATCAAGCACTCGACTGTCGGCCTTATGAGTAAATAAGGTCGACTTTTCAGGAAAGTATTTGCCCGCTTTGGCGGCAGCAAATATATCTTCAATGTGAGGATCTCGGCATGACACAGTGATCGTTAATGCGTCCTCACTAGTCTTACTAATAGATGACGGAACAAGGCTCACAAACTGCGCTAGCTTGCACAAAGCCTGACGCAGCTGAGTTTGAATACGATAAGAGTCAGAATTATTTCCGTATAAAGAGAAGCTCCTTGTCTCGCCTTTATTCACAAGCGAGTAATCGGCTAGCTTCTTATCACATTCAACAATACCAAATTGCGCTAGATGTTTTACAAGGGTTTGCATGTGCAGGGGGGTTGAAATTTTGACTTGAAGCGTAAAACTTTTCACGACAACATCTTCTTTTGCTGTAAGCCAAACCATTAACTTTCTTTGAGATGAGTGTAACTGTTTGGCTGCAAATACCCGATGGTGGCCATCTGCAATCAGCCAATCTTGCTTGTTAGATAATAATTTATAAAGTTGCTGGTTTATGGAGTCACATTTAATTAAATAAACATTGTGTTCGCTTTTATCGCTCTCATTTTTCCAACTAGCTACTTTTTCACTTGCAGTGCGCCAAGCAAATAAATTTATGTCAAGCGGGCCAATTAAGAGACTAGGAGGTAAAAGAAACTGCTTTTGAGTAACGTCTTTTTTTAGTTTCATCGCATGTGAAACACTAATAGACTCATGAGGTAATAACTCATGGCTATTCAAATCTGACAAGTCAAATTCAGTCAACACACCCGCAAGCAGAGAGTTTTTTTGAGACACCTCATAAATACAAAACGTCCGTTTATCGAATCCCACTAGACATTCATCCCTAAGCAGTATTGATATAATATATCATATTATAAATTTCACTTAACAGGAACTATTTATAACTTATTTTTAGCTCCATCAGGAGGTTGACCAATTTTTCCAGTAGTGGGGTTTGTTCATTGTCTCTATGATATGCAACAAACACATCCCGGGATGTGTGGGCCACATCTTCAACATGATAAAGCTCACCTGCCTTTAATTGCTCCCCAACAAGCAACTGAGGAATAAACGCACTGCCGCCGCATTTTAAAATTAAATCGAGTGCTATACGCCCTGTACTGGTTCTAAAATAAGGAGGTGCGTGGCCATTAAACTCACGTGCATGCCATAACGAAAAGGACGTTCCCCAATCAACATACACATACTGATTATCGAAAAAGTTTTCACTATTTGCAGCTTCAAAAGCACTAACAGGAATGATTGGTAATTCACATATTCGCTTAACAACAAGTTCATCAACCTTCGGAGGGTCGAACAGCACAGCAAGATCTAATGTACGCTCTAGTAATAAACGAGTGCTTTCTTGCTGAGCCTTAACTTCAGCCACAAGTGACACACCCGGCATCGCAGAGACAATATTAGTAATACCAAACTGCAAAAATGCATCCCAAACATTTGGGGTGCCTGCTAGGCTAATTTGCTTGTGCATATTATCTGCAAGCGCAACATCAACTTTAGCTCTTTGCATCCCGGTTATAATCATTTGTGCATGGGGTAATAAACGCTCGCCCGGAGCTGTTAATTGAATATTGTTACGCTGGCGAATAAACAGATTAACTCCAAGCCCTTGCTCTAATTGTCGGATCCTAAAACTCACCGCAGACTGAGTTATATATAAGTTTTCAGCCGCTTTACCAAAATGGCGAGTACGCACTACTTCAACGAACGTTTTTAATAAATCTATATCCAATTATTTATCCTCACGATAAAAATTTTTTGTTTAATAAATTGCGCAACTTGATCCATACTCCTGCATGAAAATAGGGCATGAGGAAACAGCCATGAGCAATGATATTTCACTACTTCGCCAAGCGTTCGTTAGTCAGCGCCAGTTCTATGATGATCAAAACTTTCCGCGAGGCTTTGGCCGCAGCGGTAACTTTACTTTACTCGAAGCCAGTATTCTTGAACAACACGGTATTGTGCTAAAAGGTTTATACAATAAAACCTTGGAACCTCAAAACGAAATTCAAGAACAATTTTTAGCCGTGATTACAGGAAATTTAGAGCCAAGTAACCCAATTGAAAGAGCATGGCTAAAGTATCTAAAATTAACAACTTGTAAAACCAAGTTTCATACTTTATTTGGTCGTTCAAAAATGTCGGGGCCCGTGCCGCGCAACCAAGATTATTATATTGAGTCTGACGGGGTATAAAGTAAAACAAGCAATTTACATATAATGTAATTTGCTTTTTTGTGTATTACCAGTTACAACTTGTATAAGTTATTTTTCTTATACAAGTTAGTAAACAAGGTGTTGCGTGACACGAAAGATACTCATTATTGAAGATACGCCAACCATCGCCCGTGTTCAACAACATATCGCCATGAAGATTGGCTATGATGCCGACATAGCGGGCTCTCTGGCAGACGCACAGGACTTAATAAGTAAAAATAACTACTATTGCGCAGTGGTGGACTTTATTTTACCTGATGCGCCTAATGGTGAGGCCGTGCCATGTACTGTGGGAGCAGATATACCCACCATAGTAATGACGGGCAATATAGACTCTACCACGCGAGACACCGTTGAAAACTACCCTATCATTGATTACATCACTAAAGAAAATAAACAAGCTTATCATTATCTAGAAAAACAATTGCAACGCCTGCCACGCAATGAGAATGTTAAAGTGCTCGTAGTTGATGATTCTGTAGCCACTCGCTTGCACATCTGTGAACTATTGAGGCGTCACAAATACCAAATCCTTCAGGCAAATAACGGTATTGAAGCGCTTGCTATGCTTGAAGAAACACCCGACATTGCCGTAATTATTACCGATAATGAAATGCCTAAAATGAATGGCGATGAATTATGTAGCGAAATCCGCCGGCGTTATAGCAATGATGAAAAAGCGATTATTGGCATTTCAGGTTCAGATGCGCCCTACCTATCAGCTCGTTTTTTGAAGGGCGGAGCAAACGACTACCTCCGAAAACCATTTAATAACGAAGAGTTTTATTGTCGCTTAAGCCAAAACGTTGACATGCTTGAGCAAATAAACACCATTCGGCTACAAGCAAATACCGATTATTTAACTAAACTCCCTAATAGACGGTATTTTTTTGAAGAAGCAAGTAAATCACTGAAGCAACTAAAAAAACAGCAACTAACCTCAGCCATGGCCATGATTGATATTGATCATTTTAAAGCAATTAATGACACCTATGGTCATGATGCGGGTGATGAAGTACTCAAAGGGTTATCTATTTGCTTTGCAAAGCACTTTGAGCAACACTTGGTTGCTCGATTAGGTGGTGAAGAGTTTGCTATTTACTTTGCTGACACGAGCAAAAATAAAGCGATAAAACAGTTAGAAACATTCCGCCGTTTTATTGAAATAAACAGCCCTGAGTTTAGCAAAGAAAGAATCAAATTTACGATCTCTATTGGCCACGCTGAAGGGTCTGTCTATCAAATTGATGAATTATTAAAACAAGCCGATATAAAATTGTATGACGCCAAAGACACCGGCCGTAATAAAGTCGTTGCTTAAACAGGTTTGGTTGCGGTAAAGCTATTTTCACGCTTGCGCTTTTTTGATTGTCGGTATGAATCCCAACTAAAAATAGCTAATGCACTCCAGATACACGCAAATGTCACCACTCTTTCACTGCTAAATACTTCCCCATAAAACATCACAGCCAGCACAAACATTAAACTTGGTCCAATATATTGGAAGAAGCCCAAAGTTGTATACTGTAAACGCTTAGCAGCCCCCGTAAAACAAAGCAGCGGTAATGTAGTAATAACACCAGCGCTGATCAACAATAGATTAGTATGCCACTCATTTAACATTAAGTTAGAGCTTGTAGAGGGGGTCATAAAGCCCCAATAAGCAATTGCAACAGGTAATAAAATTACCGCTTCGAGTAATAAGCCTGGCAAAGATTCTATTGGCAGCTTTTTGCGTAATAACCCGTATATAGCAAACGAACCAGCTAAAGAAAATGCAACAACAGGGAAAGAGCCAAAACTGATCAGTTGTATTGCCACACCGCTCAATGCTAAAGCTACTGCAACCCCCTGCCACTTACGTAGCTTCTCCCCTAAAAACACCATGCCAAGTAATACATTTAATAATGGGTTTATGTAGTAGCCTAAGCTTGCATCAAGCATATGATCGTTATTCACAGCCCAAATAAATAACCCCCAATTAAAGCCTAAGAGAGTTGCCGTCAAAGCTAACATTAATAATAATTTAGGCTGCTTTATAACGTGTTTAATTTTATGCCATTGCCTCATCACTGAGACAATTACAATAATAAATAGAACAGACCACACAACACGGTGCATGAGTATTTCAAATGCTGATATATGCTGTAACAGCTTAAAGTAGATAGGTGCAAGGCCCCACATAAAAAATGCTAAGCAGGCTAAAATAACGCCTTTACGTTGTTCAGGGTTAGTTGGCATAAAAATATTCTAAACATGAAAAAGGCGGCTAGTTTACTCCCCGAATAGGGTTTTATCCAACTAAATAAGTCCCAGTGCCGAATGCTATTTGCACCCCCTGTTCATTATGCAGTTCCATTCTACACACACATACCTTATTACCCGAACGAATAAGCTTAGCACTGGCTGTAAATTCAAGCCCTTTACCTGGTCGTAAATAGTCGGTTCGCAAATCAATAGTGCCTAAAGTGGCCAACTTCTTTTGAATACTTAACACATCAATTTCTTCTAACTTGTCAATAATAGAAGCCGCGGCAAGCATGCCGCCGACATTATCAAGCACAGCAGAAATAACCCCTCCATGGAGTATTTTTTGAGTAGGGTTGCCAATAAAAACATCCTGCCATGGGAACGTAATTTGTGCTTGCTCAGCATCAAGTGATTTCACACTGATTTTTAAAAACTGATTAAACGGCATTTTTTCTACAAATACGTTTGCGACCTGGCTAATTAACATTGTTTTATTCATTATTATTGTCTGCCTTTCATAACTGGTAAGATGAGTAAAGCACAACTAAAAGAAAAGTGCGATAAAAAGCACCTATGCAAGGTCGTCTAAAAGCTCTAAAATAGGCGAGATGAATACACAAACTCCAACACCAAGTACTATAGTACGCAGTCCAGCAGCCATACTTAAACAAGTTTTTGGTTATAGCGAATTTCGTGATGGCCAAGAAGCGGTTATAAATGCCGCGCTTAACGGCCAAGATTCTCTTGTACTGCTACCTACTGGTGGCGGAAAATCTGTGTGTTATCAAGTTCCCGCGCTAGCCCTCGATGGCTTAACAGTGGTTATTTCGCCATTAATATCTTTGATGCAAGATCAGGTTGCACAATTGCAAGCTCTCGGAGTTAAAGCTGCCTATGTCAACAACAGCCTTAATCGAGACGAACAACAGCAAATTTATCAGCAGTTACACAATGGTTTAATCAAGCTATTATATGTTGCCCCTGAAAAAGTTCTGCAAAGAGAGTTCTTAGAACGCCTCAATCACTTGAATATCAGTTTATTTGCAATCGATGAGGCACATTGTGTATCGCACTGGGGCCATGATTTTAGACCCCATTATTGCCGCCTAAGTGAACTAAAACAGCACTTTCCTGCGGTTCCAATGATGGCACTGACCGCGACCGCCGATAAAGCTACACGTTTTGATATAGTTCAACAATTAGGCCTGCAAGTTCCTTACATTCATACGGGAAGCTTTGATCGGCCAAACATTCGTTACACTATAGAAGAAAAGTTCAAACCTTTAGCACAGCTGCTTCGCTACTTAAAAGAGCAACAAAATCAAAGCGGAATTATTTATTGCACTAGTCGTAAACGGGTTGACGATATTGCCGAAAAACTGGCTGATGCGGGTTTAAATGCAGCCGCTTACCACGCAGGCATGAGTAATGAGCAACGCCAATTTGTGCAAACAGGCTTTGCCCGTGATGACATTCAAATCGTGGTTGCCACAGTTGCCTTTGGCATGGGCATCAACAAACCCAATGTACGTTTTGTATTGCATTACGACATTCCAAAAAGTATTGAAGCTTACTATCAAGAAACCGGCAGAGCTGGCCGTGATGGTCTTGCAGCAGAAGCTATTATGTATTTTGACCCAGCCGACATTGGCCGCGTTAGGCGTTTTTTTGAAGACATTGAAGATGAGCAACGCCGCCGAGTAGAAGAGCAACGCTTTAATGCGATGGCAAGCTTTGCTGAAGCCCCTACATGCAGGCGACAGATATTGCTTAACTACTTTAGCGAGTACCAACGTGAACAATGTGGAAACTGTGATATATGCTTAAATCCACCAAAAACATTTGATGGCACCCTTGTAGCTCAGCAAGCACTTTCTTGTGTTTACCGCGCTGAACAGCGCTTTGGCTTAGGGTACATAATTGAACTACTTCGCGGTGCGAATACCAGCCGAATTCGTGACAATAATCACCACCAACTTAGCACCTATGGCATAGGCAAAGATCGCAGTAGTGAGTTTTGGCTAAGTATATTACGCCAATTGATACATCAAGGCTTATTAAGCCAAGATATCACCCAAGGCTCAGCGCTTCGTTTGACCGAAGGCGCTCGTGCTGTTTTAAAAGGTGAATACGCTTTGCAAATGGCTGAACCGCGGCTGCAAGCTAAACATGTTTACCAAGATAAACTCGCGCAATTTAATTACGATAAAAAACTATTTGCTAAACTTCGAGCCTTGCGTAAGCAACTTGCTGATGACGATGATGTCCCGCCATATGTGGTATTTAACGATAAAACACTCGCTGAGATGGCACAGTTAATGCCGACTAATGACAGTGAGTTTTTAAAAGTGTCAGGTGTTGGCTTTACCAAACTTAATAAATACGGCAGTCCATTTTTAACAGCTATTCGCAACTACCTCGCACAGCCATAAAGAACGAGAAACACAATGACCGACTTTCAATTAGACAACCAGCATAACGCTATTATTGTCATCCCTAGTCAAATGCCAAACGACGACGATTTTGAGCTGTGGGCACATTTATTACTACATCTGCCAGAGCTTAAAATAGCTGAATTTGAAGCCGGTGCAGATCGCCATCAGTTACGTTTTAACTACGAACAGCAAAACTTCAATTTGAACTTTGAACATTATAGTAATAGTGTGTGGATAAACGGTGAAGGCACCGAAGCTGAGCATTTACTTGCGGCACTCACACATTACTTTCTTACAAATATGCAACAATGAACTAGACATACATAATTAGTTAGTGTGTAGTGTATACATACTAAAAATTCATGTTAAAGGGTTTAAATGGTCGTTAACTGGTATCGAAAAGCATTACTGCTTAGCTACTGTAGCATGGTTCTATTTAGCTCTTTTATAAGGGCTAGTTCTATCGAAACTAGCGGATGTAGTAATCAACGAACGGTTACCCCTGCAGAACAAAATTTGCGCCGCCAACTCGAAGGTGATGAGCGACTTCCGAAGAAAACAGCGAGTGCTAAAATAGCAAGTATCAATTTAGATCAGCTCAACGTATTCAATACCCAATTAGAAGCAGAAAACAACGCGCTGTTTAGATTCGCCAATCGCGTCCATATGACGACAGAACCAGATGTAATAAAAAATATATTGCTCTTTGAGCCAGGTGACGAATACCACCCCAAAAAGCTTTCAGAATCAGAGCGCCTTTTACGCAAGCAAAGCTACTTATACGATGCAGATATCAGTGCTGAACTTAACTGTGATGGCGACATAAATGTCAATGTTGCTACCCGTGACTTATGGACATTACTGCCAGAAATAAGCTTCAGTCGCAGTGGCGGGGAGAATAAATCCAGTATAGGCTTTAGAGAGTCTAATTTATTTGGTTGGGGTAAGCGCCTGTCTATCTCTCGCACCAGTGACGCTGATCGCGATGGCTATTTATTTGTGTATGACGACCCTAATATTTTCTCTAGCCGCTACCGTGGTCGTGTAGAGTATTCAGATAACGACGATGGAAAACGTCATCTATTAGAATTGACTTACCCCTTTTATTCAATTGATACACCTTATAGCTATGGCCTTGTTAGCTATTCAGATCAACGTATTGAATCTCTCTATAAACGTGGTGAAGTATTTAGTGAGTTTGACCAAAAAACCGATTACAACCAATTGCACTTTGGTCATTCAAAGCAATTAGGTAATAGTTGGACGCAACGTTTAAGTGTTGGCTACATTTTTGAAGAACACTCATTTAATGCCATACCAGCGACTCATACACCACTGGCCGAAAGCCGAGATTTGAGTTATCCCTATGTCAGCGGTCATTGGTTTGAAGATCATTTCATTAAAGTGCGCAATTTCGACAGCATTTACCGCACTGAAGATTTAAACCTCGGCTGGAATGTAAAAGGTTTAATAGGTTACTCCAGCGAAGAAATAAGCGACGACGATAGCCGTGCTGTGTATTCATTTAATGCTAAAAAAGCTCACTTTAGTGGTGACAACACCCTATGGCGTTTTTATGCTAGCCTGGATGGTTACTGGAACGAACAACAAGGAAAAGTCGAAAACCTGTTTGCCACCAGCCAAATGCAATATTATTTAAATACCAGTTTTGAGCAATCTTGGTACGCTAAAATACGTCTTGATTACGCAAAGAACCTTACACACGATAAACAGCTTAACTTAGGTGGCGATAACGGCTTGCGAGGTTACCCCCTTAATTACCAGCAAGGTGATCGAAGCTTTTTAATCAACTTGGAAAAACGCTATTACTGGGAATACGACTTACTGCAATTATTTAAGGTCGGTGGTGCTGCCTTTGTTGATATTGGACGCGCATGGTTCGAAGATAAACACAATGGCGCCAACGGACAAGTTTTAAAAAATGTAGGCTTGGGTCTCAGACTTGCGCCGAGCCGTGCAAATGCAGGCACAGTGATCCACTTAGATATAGCAGCTCCGATTGATAGAAATGATGATGTTGATTCTGTGCAATGGTTGGTAACTGTTAAAAACTCCTTTTAAAGGCTGCTAGAAAGGCTAAAATAACTTAACTGTGCAACTGATTTGGATAAACTGTGGAATTACTTGATATTCTTAGTATGCAATATAAATGGGTAGTAACCTTAGTTGCCTTATTAACCTTTCCTTTACTGTTAAAATTCACCAAAAAATTACTCGAAAAAACCATCAAAGGTAAAGTCGATGTACACCGTAAATACCGTGCAGAGCTACTACTAAAAATTATCTTAGCGATTGTGATGATTTGTTTAGTACTGGTATTTTGGGGCATTGAATTACGGGGCTTGTTAGTACTAGGCTCTTCATTGTTTGCAATGCTTGGCGTCGCTTTATTCGCTGCGTGGTCATTACTGAGTAATCTTACTTCATTTTTATTGATGTTTATTCAAAACGACTGTCGAGTGGGTTACTGGGTACGAGTCATTGATGGTGCTAACTTTGTTGAAGGCCGTATTGTTGAAATGGGCTTGATGAATGTTGTATTAGAACATATTGATGGCCATCGTGTTATTTACCCTAATAACCTATTTGTAACGCGCCCTGTTATGGTTTTAAACAAAGAGCCCAAACCGACGAAGCCCGCTGCAATAAAAAGAATCTTAGGCCCTAAAAAACCCTAAACTTAAAAGGCGCTTGTCAGTCACCCAACAAACGCCTTATTACAGCAGATTTAATTAATTATTTAGATCAGCTGTTTTTAATTCGTCATCCAAATCATTAATACCATCTATAAAGGTTTCGAGCTGCTGTTCAACTAAGCTATTTGCATGGGCAAAATAAGCAATATGAAACACCGCATCCCCTTCATTTACCAATGGCATTGTTTGCTGACCAATAATAATTCCACTACGCGGCGCTAGTAACTCTAGTTCAGAATCACCTAAAGGGCTACTAATATAAGCTAAGATCTGCCCTTTAGTGACTCTTTCTCCTAGCGATACTTGCGCACGAACAATACCATCAACCTCTGCGCGCACCCAACTAGTTGAACTTGCGATAATCGGCTCTGGTAGCTTTTTCGCACGTTTCCCTCGAATCATTTTCAAGTGACGCATCACATAATCGACCCCTTGCATACCTGCAGCAATGGCAATGGGATCAAACCTAAGCGCTTCACCCGCTTCATAGGTAATAACTGGAATACCTAAATTAGCCGCTTCACTACGTAAAGAGCCATTACGCAGTGAAGCGTCAATTACCGCTGGCGTGCCAAATGCTTTGGCCATTTCAGCCGTCGCTTCGTCGCTTAAGTTTGCCCTTATTTGCGGCAAATTAGTTCTGTGTATAGCGCCAGTATGCAGATCAATAATATGGGTGCAATGTACGGCCACTTGCGAGAAAAACATATGCGCCATACGACCCGCTAATGAACCGCGAATAGATCCTGGAAAACTGCGATTCATATCACGACGATCCGGTAAATAGCGTGACTTATGAATAAACCCAAAAACATTAACAATAGGCACAGCAATTAAGGTTCCACGTAATTGGCTGGCATCAATTTTAGCAAGTAACTGGCGTACAACTTCAACGCCATTTAGCTCATCACCATGTATGGCAGCACACACCATCAAAACAGGACCTTCTTGCACCCCGTTGACTACTTCAATAGGGATATTCAACGGCGAGTGGGTATAAAGCTTTGCCGCTTCTAATGCCAGCGTCTTGCGCTCTCCTACTCCGACCGTTTCACCTAATAAAGAGAAAGCACTATTAATTTTAACCTTTGCCACGAGTTGCGGTTCCTTTTGTTGCAGCGGCTTTTTCAATAAAATCGATCACCATGCCTGCAATATCTTTACCCGTTGCGACTTCAATTCCCTCAAGGCCAGGAGATGAGTTTACCTCCATCACTAACGGACCACGAGATGAGCGCAGTAAATCAACCCCAGCAACATTTAGACCCATTGCTTTAGCAGCAGCAACCGCTGTTTTACGCTCTTCGGGCGAAATACGAACCAAAGTAGCGCTACCACCACGGTGTAAGTTTGAACGGAATTCACCTTCTTGCGCTTGGCGTTTCATTGCGGCGATAACTTTGTCACCCAATACAAAGCAGCGAATATCCGCGCCGCCGGCTTCTTTAATGTATTCTTGCACCATGATATTCGCTTTTAAGCCCATAAATGCTTCAATCACACTCTCGGCAGCTTTACGCGTTTCAGCCAATACAACACCAATACCTTGTGTGCCTTCTAATAACTTGATCACCACTGGCGCACCGCCAACCATCTCAAGTAAGTCTTTTACGTCATCAGGCTTACTAGCAAACCCTGTTACCGGCATGCCAACGCCTTTACGTGATAATAACTGTAATGAGCGCAATTTATCGCGAGAACGTGAAATAGCCACAGATTCATTCACAGGAAATACATTCATCATTTCAAACTGACGTAAAACAGCACAACCATAAAATGTAACCGATGCGCCAATACGTGGAACAATCGCATCAAAATCTTTTAAATTTTCGCCACGATAATGGATCTCCGGTTGCTCAGAGTTAATATTCATATAACAACGCAAGGCATCGATGACCTTTACTTCATGGCCACGTTGCTCTGCGGCCTCGATTAAACGACGCGTTGAATACAAATTTCTGTTACGAGATAAAATACCAATTTTCATAGTTAAAACCTTAACTACCTAATAAATGAGATAAAGCCGGATCAACGACTATGCGATTTTCCATTGCTGTACGCCCTAGTAACATTCTAAACTTCATATTTGAGCGACGAGTAAGCGTCACATCAATAGGCCAGCTGTTGTTACCTGCATGGAGCATGGTTTCAATAAAGTAACGTAATTGGCGCTCTCCACTAGAGCTGGTGACATACTTTATTTTTTTTACTTTTGCTTCACATACCACCTCGGTATGTTCGTCACTTTGCAAAGGTTGGACTATAAATTTCACCCATTTCTCACCTTCACGATCAAATTCTTCAATATTAATGGCATGTATACATGACGTACGGGCGCCCGTATCAACTTTGGCTTTAATTTTAGCTATACCAAGCTCAGGTAAACTGAACCACTCACGCCAACCAACTGTTATTTTTACCGTCATAAATGCGCCCTTTAATAAAAAAATGACTTATACGCGATTGCCAAATAAACACCAACGAAATAAATTACTCTTATCGATAAAAAACTTTAATTGACCTGTTCTTAACTATAGTCAACTATATTCATCATAAAGCATTAATGGAAATCTTCTATGTTCAATGGCTTACTTCACGCAGTGCTACTCGATGGAAAAGGCGGTGCACGCACACTAGACACTAGTAGCACTCTTGATAATTGGCAACCGCAGCAAGGAAAACTTTGGCTGCATTTAGATTACTCTCAAGATCAAGCGGTTGACTGGCTAAAAAACAGCGGGCTTTTAACTGATTATGAATTAGAATCATTGATAGCCGATGAAACTAGACCGCGCCTAAGTAAAGCGGCTAATGGCTCGATGTTATTTTTGCGCGGCGTAAACCTCAACCCCGCACAAAGCCCTGAAGATATGGTGTCACTGCGTCTATTTATTAATGACGATATTGTGATCACAACTCG
Organism: Pseudoalteromonas sp. APC 3893; assembly: GCF_030408095.1. Taxonomy (NCBI): domain Bacteria; kingdom Pseudomonadati; phylum Pseudomonadota; class Gammaproteobacteria; order Alteromonadales; family Pseudoalteromonadaceae; genus Pseudoalteromonas; species Pseudoalteromonas sp. APC 3893. Next base: position 48,742 of record NZ_JASDCD010000013.1, on the reverse strand, counting down.
TAGGCGTCGCTTGTTATCTGTACAGGATGTACTGGAATCATTGATGCAAAACGATGGTCCATGTAATATTTCTGAATTAGTGTGTCATCTAACACAAAATTTAACTTCTCGAATGCAAACTGTGATTGATGAACTCGACGATACTTTAGATATTTTTGAAGGTGAAATTGATGAGCCAACAAAGCGCTTCGATAACCAAGGTTTATCACAACTACGCAGACAAACTATTGCTTTAAAACGATACTTACGCCCACAAAAGGAGGCACTAAGCTCGCTTGCAACTAACCGTTTTACATGGCTGGAAGAAACCGATAAAGCAAAACTAAATGAAACCACTAACTTGCAGGTGAGATACCTTGAAGAATTAGATAGTGCGATTGAACGCGCCCAAATTATTCAGCAAACAATCACCAATCAAGTGTCAGAGCAACTTAACCAGCGTATGTATGTAATGTCTGTTGTTGCCGCGTTATTCTTACCGCTAGGCTTTTTAACAGGCCTGCTCGGCGTTAACGTGGGAGGGATCCCGGGCACTGATAACCCGTATGCGTTTAGCGCATTTGTAATATTTTTAATCGTGCTTACTGGCGGTATTGGCGTTTATTTTAAAAATAAGCAATGGCTTTAATTTTATCGAGGCGGACTTTATGTTCGCCTTGAGGCAATTCCAACAACAAAAACTCTCCCAGCCCTTTATGGTTTTCAAGGTTAATCGCTTTACCAATTAGAGTTTCATCGTCAGTTGTTGTAATTGTGACCTCAGCTTGCTGTATACAAAAAAGCTCAAACTGATCGTAATCACCACACGCTATTGGTTGATAAGCCATAATTGATCTCAAAAGAGTAAAGTTAAAGTATAACAAAGGAAATTAGATGATATATGAGAAAAGCAAATGGCGCTCTCGGCAGGAATCGAACCTGCAACTTAGCTTCCGGAGAGCCACGTGATATCCATTTCACCACGAGAGCACATTTGTTGCCGCCACACCGACTCGCGATATCGATGCTTTAGCACGGGCAATAATAAAGATATCTTCACCGAAATGCTAGCATCTGTTGCTTATATGCCTATTTATTACACTAAAAATAATAATTTACTTCACAACAACGCAAAAAACAGCTATTAAATAATACTGAACAAAAAATAATAACCATTTTATAACATATATCAGGTTATGAAGCCTTCTTTTATAAAATGGCTAAGCACGAGGAAGTAAATCTATGAGTTTAATGTCAACCGAACAAGTGGCAGAGTTTTTAGGAGTTAAAGTAGAGCGTGTTAAACGCCTAGCAAGAGAGAGTTTACTTATTGCTAAAGGCGAAGATGCCAATGGTGAACCACAATTTGATACTGATGAAGTAGCTAAGTATAAAGAGCTAGCGGCACGATTTGGTGGTTTATAGCCAAACTCTTTACTATGTGACTTGCTGGGTTATTTAAGTAAATACTCCAGCTGCTTATCCAATATCTCAACTTTTTCATTCACTCCACGCTCGTGGTACCAACATATACACAACACTAAAAACACCACTTGATAATGTTTCAGCTTTTCTATTGAGAAGTTAAACGACTGCCCTTTGGCTAAACAGCGCTGATAAGTATTAAGTAACGCCATTTTTTGCTGAAGGTTTAACTCAAAACTAACCACTAGTGCAGCTAAGTCAAAGTAAACATCATTGCTTTTAGCGTACTCAAAGTCGATTAAATACATACCCGATGAGTTAGTGATAATATTCTCTTTGACCAAATCATTGTGACAAAAACCATTGTCTCTAGGTTGACTATAAATATACTCAAGCGATGCCTCAACGGTTTGTTGATAGCCTTGGTAGAGTACGCTGTTACGGTAATAATCAAGCTCGTACTTTATATCCATAGGCTCTGTTGACACAGTATGCTGATGTAGACATACCAACTTGTTGATAAGCTTTGCGGTGTAACTACCTTGTGCTATATCGCCCTCAATATATTCAAAAATAGCGAGCCTGTTCGCTTTATCAGCCCAAATTGGCGCGGGGCAAATTTGGAGTGCTGCAAATCTAGCTTGTGCATCTAACCCAACCTGTGGCCAATGATCGCGATAACATTTTAGTAAGTAGGCGCTGCGGTCTGTGCGCACTAAAAAATTGTCATTACTTAATCCACTGTGTAAACGTTCACTGCTTAGAATATTCAGCTGAGGGTCAAAAGCGCTAAATATAGCGCTTATTTTATTCATAGTCATAGCTAGTCTTATAACTGTGCTAATGGCTTAGCTTGGTCTTGTTCGTACTCTTCGTACCAGGTTTTAAAGCCCCACGCTGCCATAATGGTGTAGAACACAAACAAGGCTAGCGTTGGGTAATAGCCCTTTTCGTAATATAAATACATTGATGCAGCATCAATGACTATCCAATATAACCAATTCTCAAGCACTTTTTTAGCCACTAAATACGTCGTCACCACGGCAAAACAAGTGGTAAAGCTATCTAGATAGGCAAAGTCTGCATGAGTGTAGGTCGTCATGATATACCCAAGGATAAGGGCGACAAGTGAAGTAATAGCAATAATAACTAGGTGCTGATTTAGGCACCATGAGGTTATTGCCAACTCATGTTTATTTGCTCCCCCCTTACGCCACACTAACCAACCATAAACGGCCATGTACATATAATAAAAGTGCAGTAACGACTCCATTAATAAAGCACCGTTCCAATACATAATGGTATAAATTAATGTACTAAAAAATGCCGCGGGCCAACACCAAAGGTTTTCCTTGATAGCTAGTAACAGATAGGCCATAGACAACGCCACCGCGATATATTCCCAATGCGACATTGCAGTAAAGCCTGCCAGAGTTTGATTTATAAAGTCCATTATTGGCTCACTAAGGTATTAATGGTTATTCAGGAGAAAGATCGCCAGATAGAAACTTACAAACAAAAATCGCTTTACCAAATTCTTCATATGAACGCTTTATTTCGGTATTCAGTACCGACATAACAAGCTCATAGTCACCAAATATTTGAGTTGATAGCGTATTAGTGATGACTTTTAAATCATCATACGTATTTAAACGGTCAATAAACCCTTTAATAAATGGAATGTAGTCTTGGTGCAGTGGGTATTTACTGATCTCTACAGATAATTTCATTGTTAATTGTTTCCATCACTAAAAATAGTGTCGCTATTGTAACTCGGCGTTGCTTACAAGTCATTCAAAGGTAGAGAGGATGGCAAAGAAGGTGTAAAATCAGTTTAATTTAGTTTTCCTTTTGAGCATCTCATGGCACGACGCATTACCTACACCTTTAAAAACCAACCTCGTGAAATAAATTTTGCTAAAGATAAATACCAAGATATGTATCAAGCAATCGCCGCGGCTGAAGGCATCGATTTAACCAACTATTTAAATATGGTACGCCAAATTGAAATGACGTCTAAGGGTTCTGCAGCGGTACGTAACTTTCGCGATCAAGAGTTTGCTCGAATGGGCTTTGCTGATATCTACTTTATTAAAGAATAGTATTAATCAAGATACTCGTAGCTTACTCGTGGGGTTATATTACACAGTAACTCATAAGGGATAGTCGTTGCACATTGCGCTATCTCTTCAACAGGTAATTCTGGTCCCCACATTACGACCTCGTCACCTACTTTGATATTGTCGCTATTGTTGCCTATGTCCACACTTATCATATCCATAGATACATTACCGGCAATGCCATAGCGCTTATCGCCAATTACCACAGGTGTGCCATGCTTTGCATGACGAGGATAACCATCGCCATAACCCATTGCAACTACAGCAAGTTTAGTTGGCGTGTCACTTTTCCAACGCCCGCCATAGCCTACGCATTGCTGTACATCTACATCACGAATAGCAATAACGCGGGTAGTTAAACGCATCACAGGTTTTAACCCATGATCACTGCCTATTGCGCCTAACATAGGTGATACACCATACATCATCAAACCTGGGCGCACCCAGTCACCATGACTATTAGGCCAGGCGATTATACCTGCTGAATTTGCTAAACAATGTGCTTGTTGCTTGTCTGCAACTAACGTATCAAACAAAGCAATTTGTTTTGCTGTTTTGCTGTCACTAATATCATCTGCACATGAAAAGTGAGTCATTAAATTAATGCAACTCTTGGCGTTTTTGGTGGCACTTAAACGCTGATAAAAATCATCTAATTGCTCTGGCGCAATTCCTAGTCTATGCATGCCGGTATTTATTTTTAACCAGCAACTAATTGGCGCATCAAGTTTTGCTTGTTCAAGTGCGATAAGCTGATTTTCGTCGTGAATTATTGTTTGGAAATTATTAGCTAATAAAATGGGTAAATCATCAGGATGAAACACCCCTTCTAACAACACAATAGGCTTTGTAAGGCCACCAGCGCGCAGTGCTAATGCCTCGTCAATTCTTGCTACGGCAAAGGCATCTGCATCATTTAAATGCTGTGCTATTTTAACTAAGCCATGGCCATAAGCATTGGCTTTTAATACTGCCATCACTTTACTGTTAGGCGCAAAATGCTTCACTTGCGCAAGGTTATGCGCAAGGTTAGTTAAGTTAATTTGGGCGACAGCTAAACGCATTAGTATTCATCATCAACGGCTGGGCCCGCGTAATTATCAAAACGCGAAAATTGCCCTTGGAAGGTTAAGCGTACTTTACCGATTGGGCCGTTACGTTGCTTACCAATAATAATCTCAGCGATGCCTTTTTCTGTACTGTCTTCGTTATAAACTTCGTCACGGTATATAAACATGATCAAATCGGCATCCTGCTCGATAGAGCCTGATTCACGTAAATCAGAGTTGATTGGGCGCTTATCTGCACGTTGCTCTAGGGTACGGTTAAGCTGTGATAACGCGATTACAGGGCATTGCAGCTCTTTAGCTAGGGCTTTTAGTGAGCGAGAGATTTCAGCAATCTCTAAAGTACGGTTATCCGATAAACTAGGCACTCGCATCAACTGTAAGTAATCGACCATAATCATACTAATACCGCCATGATCACGGGCAATACGACGTGCTCTTGAGCGTACATCAGTTGGCGTTAAGCCTGATGCATCATCAACATACATTTTGCCTTTTTCCATTAACAAACCCATGGTTGACGATAAGCGAGCCCAATCTTCATCATCAAGTTGGCCTGTACGTACTTTGGTTTGGTTAATACGACCAAGGGATGCCAGCATCCTCATCATTATTTGTTCTGAGGGCATCTCTAGTGAGTAAATAAGCACGGGCTTGTCTTGCGTCATCGCGGCGTGTTCGGCTAAGTTCATCGCAAACGTTGTCTTACCCATCGATGGACGTGCTGCCACGATAATTAAATCTGACGGCTGCATACCGGCAGTCATTTTATCTAAGTCAGCATACCCGGTACTTACCCCTGTAACACCATCTTGCGGTGATTGATAAAGCTCTTCGATTTTATCAACGGTTTTTTCAAGTATGTTATGAATGCTTTGCGGGCCTTCGGTACTTTTAGTACGTTGCTCGGCAATTTTAAATACTTTGCTTTCTGCAAAGTCGAGCAAATCATGGCTTGTTCGCCCTTCTGGGTTAAAACCCGCCTCTGCAATTTCATTAGCCACACCAATCATTTCACGAACAACAGCACGTTCTCGAACGATATTGGCATACGCGTCTATATTCGCTGCGCTTGGGGTATTTTTCGCGATTTCAGCTAAATAAGCAAAACCACCAATATTACTCAATAAGTTCTTTTTCTCTAAACTCTCAGAAATCGTGATCAAATCGATAGGATCGCCTATTTCTGCAAGCTCAACCATGGCTTCAAAAATAAGCTTATGGGTACGGGTATAAAAGTCTTGCGAAACGACTAATTCAGCAACACGGTCAAAGGCTTGATTATCAAGCATTAAGCCACCTAAAACAGATTGCTCTGCTTCAATGGAATGGGGAGGAACTTTAAGGGTGTCGACTTGTTTATCTGGTTTAGCCATAACTTCGCAATACTAACAGTGAATAGCCCTATTCTATCGACTTGCTGGGGTTGTGAAAATAGCTAAGCAGGAATTCTTTTCCTGCTTAGCCTTTTGAAGACTTTATGACTAGTTATGTTTTTTCAATTCAATGCGCCCGCTTATGGTATCCATTTCTACATCTGAATTACCACCATTGATACTAAACTCGAGTTCGCTAGCCGGGCCATACTTCGCCTTGTTCACTTTATCTGAACTTAATTGGTTGATAATTTTACCATTAGCATGGGCTTCTATTTCGAACTCTGCAGAAACATCCGCAGGAAAATAAAACTCTGCATCCCCACTGACTGACTCAAAGCGAACATCTGCTTTATCAAGTAGACGATTAATACGTACTTCAGCCTCGCCATTAACCGTGTTGATACGTAACTTTTGAATAGTATCAAGGGTAAAGTCGATATCTCCATTAACATTTTCTAATCGTACATTTTGTGCTTTCGACGTTGATTTAATATCACCATTTACAGCTGTAAAACGTAATGTGCCTTGTGAGTTTTTATCGTTAATTTCACCGTTCACAGTTTCATAACGAATATCACCAATTAAGTTTGTCGCATTGACATCGCCATTAACCGTTTCAACGCTTATATCCCCCTCAATAGCAGATAGAGTAATATCACCATTAACTACATCAATCTCTGCTCCATTGCTTAGCTTGCTCGCGATAACATTTACATTCACGCCAGATAACTCTAACTCACTACTGTTAGGCATGAAAATAACCAGTTCAGAGCCATCTCCACTATTCCAACCAAAATTACTGCTACGTGGCATTTTTACAATAAACTCAATACGATCTTCTTCAACTTCAAGGCGGTAACCTTTAGCTTTATCATCAAGTTCACCACTAATTTTAAGCTCAGCTTTATCCCAACCTTCAACACGCACGTCCCCACGCTGGTTATCAATAAAAATACGTTTACTAGCTGGTACGCTAATTTGTTCATCGATTTTTTGTCCTGCGGTTGCCATCAGTGGCAATAACCCAACTGCAAAAATTAATGCTTTCATTTTCTACTCCTAAATTGTTTGCCACTTAGGTGCATGCACCTTATTAATTAAATCTAATTGCTGTTGATAAACTTGCGCTAACATACTTAACAATGCTGAGTTATTAGGTTCATTTTCAAGCGCTTGTTTTATTGCGCTTTCAGCTTCTTCAAGTTCACTCAATTGTTGCTGCCAATTATCTGTAACCGCTGGGCTACCTTCGTATTGCACCAGTAAACTTTGTTTTTGCTTTGCAAAAAAATCACTCATTGCCGCAACACTATTAGTCTGCGGTGTTTTTATAAATAACTGCGCAGTCAAAAGCGCTGCTACGGTACAGGCTGCAATAGCGGCTAGTTTATTCCAGCCGTTTTTTACTGGTTTAGCTGCTTCAGATTTTGCCAGTGCTCTTTCAACACCAGGCCATAAATCTTTCTCAGGCGTTAGTTCATGCTTTGTGTCATTTAATGACTGGGTTAAAAACTGCTCGAAATCTGGTTTATTCATTTTCATACCACTCTTTTAATAACTGCCTTGCACGATGATATTGTGATTTACTTGACCCAACTGCCATACCTAACATGGTTGCGATCTCCTCATGGCGGTAGCCCTCTATAGCATGAAGAACAAACACCATTCTCGCTCGCTCTGGTAATCTTAAAACTAGTTTATCTAACCCATTTAGCCCTTGGCAGTCAGCGGTGCTTTGCTCATCCATACCACTTTGTTCAAAACTCACGACCTTTTGCAGCCAGTTTTTATGCTTGCGCAAATAACTAATCGCAATATTGCTAGTCACGCTATGCAACCAAGTGGAAAACTGCGACTGCCCTTCAAAGCTCGCTATTTTATGCCACAGCTGCACAAACACTTCTTGGGTGGCATCTTCGGCATGCTCTTTATCGGCAAGCAACCGCAAGCACAAGGCATACACCCGCTTCACATGTAATGTATATAGCTGAGCATACGCCTGCTGATCGCCACTTTTTACTTTCGTAATAAGCGCATCTTCAGAGTTTGACGTAAAAGCCTCTTTTGCATCTATCAACATCGCTGATGTTGTCCCTTTATGATTGTTATTCTAAATTTAGTGTATACCCAAGTACTATGGAAATACGATTTTCAGAGTTTTTATGTTTCTTGAATAGTTAGACGTGCGCAGGTGGTAAAAAGGTTTAAATGGAATGAAATTTTTTAGTTTTAAAAAAATACGGCTAACTTAAAATTTAGCCATTTTACGGAATTTATTTAAATTTTTGATTCAACCGGTTCTTCGATGCTTTTGTTAGGAACTTTATACGACCAACCAAGAAAAACTAACTTTGCATCTGCTGTAGTCCCCCCGCCGCCCACATTTGCTAAGCTCATGTCGTGATGAATCCCTCCATCCCCTGAGGCTGTGACGGTTTTACCTCGAATCGACCCACTAAACCCACCATTAGCTACTACGTTAACATCTGTTTTAGGCGCATAAATTGCTGCATATAAATCTGAATTAGCACTAATATCTATCCCATCAGGCCCAGTAAACCCCGAGTAGATACTAAACACAGGCTTTCCAGACTCAGTTAAACCGTGCTTCATAGTAATTGCTCCATCATCAGCACTCATTGAAACTGTACCTGAAATATAAAGAGTTAAACTACTATCTACGGCAATATCAATGAAGGAGTCACCTGTCATAATAAAATCACCACTAACAATTAAAGTAACATCACCACCTGTCACCTTTAAGTTGCCGTTATTTAGAGTGAAACTTCCTGATCTAAGTACTTTTTGGTCAACTTGCTCGTTAATTGTAGCCAGTTGATAATTCAGCGTTGCCGGTGGCTCTCCTAACCAACTTTCCCAAGTGTAGCTCCCAGGATTCGCTATTTTAGATTGGCCAATTTCAGGTGCTAACTCATAAATCACTCGAGTTTCGGGCTTGCCAACAACTAAAGTTGTGGTGCTGTGCTTAACTACAATATCTTCGGCTGTTGGGTCGATTAGATCATTTACAAGGTTTTCAATATCAATAGGATCGCATTGTACTTTGCTGGCTTCGAAGTTATCAGGATCTTGATAAGGCACCAATTCGACACCTGGCGATTGCTTAAACTTAGCATCAGAATATGCAATACCATCTTGCTTTAAGTGTTCAGCTAAGCCCGCTGGCGCTTTTAATGTATTACCATACATAACATCAAGTGGTTCATTATTTTTATTTACGAGGATTGTGCTTGCACTATTATTTGGAAAAATTAAATCGTTATTAGCGCGAACAACCCCCAGTATTTTCCCTTGCTTCCATATTACGTCACCTGCCGATAATACATCGCCGCCCACAGCTGTATCTAAAGGAAACCCTTCAGGTAAAAGTGGATCTGTAGACACCGTAAAATTAGAGTCTATAGTGATATTATTATTCGCGCGCAATGATCCCGTAATGGGTGATGAGCCACTGAAAATAATACTCCCCGTTGCATGAACGCTCCCCCAAATAGTCGAGGCGCCAGATAACGTCACGTCTTTGTCTTTATAAAGGGTGCCAATTACAGCTGCGGCTTCTGCTTTATCAGCTTCATACTCGCCTAAGCTCGAATCGTAGCTATCAATGCGGCCGCTAGCACTGAGTGACACCCCCTCACAACCCACGATTGCATTTTCAAAAGGAGAGCCTGCTTTACTAGGTGAGAAGCCAAACCGTGCAACTAAATTACTTTGTGCATCACCATTATAACGCTGTCCAAGACTGGCTATTTCAAGCTCACCGACGGCATTTTTAGATATAGTGGCATTATAAGTTGCATCATCACCAATCAAGCCAACACCAGTAGCACTGCCTGTTGCTGCAATTAAGCCATCAACGTCTAAACTAGAGTCTGCGTCTAAGGCTTGCTGTAATAATTTGGCTTCTTCAAAAACACCTTTTTCAGCAAGCAATCGGCTATTCATTTTCTTTTGAAAATTACCGCTCATGCGCTCTTGAACTATATTTTCACGTAATGAATTTAGTACCACAATACTTGCCATGCTAGTCAGTATAAGTACCGTTATAAGTGTAAAACCATGTTGTTTGTTATTCACTTACACTCCCCCAAAGGCATTATTTAAAATCACATTAGATACAGCGACATCAATTTTAATTGTATTACCAAACTGCGCTGGTAAGTTTTCAGGGCCAACATTAATGCTGACCAAATTATTATTAATTGAAAATGTTAACGCTTTAACTCCTGTTAAAAGTCGCTCAGCATCTGCGGCTCCGAGTTTGCACATCAAATTTTCTTCCTGCAAACTGTAAATCTCATCAACAGCCGCAGCAGACACCTCTCCAATACAAGTGATAACACCTGTAGGTTGTTTAATAGTGATACTCAAACCATCTGCTGAAACCACCGGTAATTCGGGTGTTTGCTTGATACTACGAGTAAATACTTTGCTGCTATACCGTATTACTTCTTGTGCATTTTCCAGCTCTTTGCTCACCATAATCGTGCCTTTTATTGCAGAGTAAGACAGGCTTACCCCGGCTAATAAAAATGCTCCCGCAGCCAATGCAACCATTAACTCAACTAAGGTATAACCTCGATTACTTAGACCTGTCACTTTAGATACATCCTACTGGTAGTGCAGGAAAACTGGCATTTAAAGAAATTTGGTTCTCCGCTGTGTCCGTCATTCGTTCATCTGACCAAGCGATGCTTAGTTGCATATCATCCGCATATACAGCAGGTAAAGTCAGTTGATAATCACTTGTTTGAGGTCCAAGTGAAGCACGAAATCCAACGTCATTAAAAAGGTCTGGGTTAGTGACTTGGAGTTCACATAATCGCGGCCAAATACGCTCTAACGTGTTTTGTCCTTGCACTAGTGATACTGTATAATTAAAACTATTAGTTGCGTACTGTAATGACTTAAGCTGCGCAGCTGCCAAGCCTAATAAAGCAATGCCAGCTATCACAACCGATAACATCACTTCTAATAATGAAAAACCATTTTGTTTCGTCATCATGCACATGCCGCAGTTTTCTCTGCTAGCCAATTTTGACCGCTTTTTAAAATGCACAAATAGTAATCGACCGTTTTATAATTATCATCTTGAATTAAAATTTCGCTCGCTGCTGATATTTCACCACTAGCCCAGACAGTACGATCAACTAAACCTACCGAGATACCTTGATGTTGAATTACAAATTCTTTTAAAACGGTTTCAACACCATCTACAGGGGCTTTTACTTGCCACTTAGCGCCACTGACCACTAACTTAATATCGCGATCGCGTTTTACCGCCTCACTACGAGCGTATTTATATACGCTATTCAACTGATTAGCCGTAGTCACGACACGATCTTGCATGATTTGTTGACTAAAAGACGGAAACGCTAATAGCGCCATAATCGCAACGATCCCAACCACAATCATCAACTCTACTAAGGTAAACCCTGTTGTTTTAGCCATTATTACTCCCAACAACCATTGGCATCAGCAGCCTGTGTGCCATCATGCTTTATGACTAATGCTCCACAGCGATCTCCCGCTTGAGCTGTGCCCCCCTTTGGTGTTGCTGTTAATGTGAATGCCCGACTTTTAAAATTTGCATTGGCAGCACCACCTGCAGCACGATCAAATGCGACATAGGTAAAAGTATAAAATTCAGTATTCGTCGCAGTATCAAAAGTATTGGGATAGCCACCATTACGCGAATAAATACGTTCTAATACAGCTCCATGCTGTAGCATCACCTGCTGAATATCGGCACGACGACTACGTTGCATATGCTCAGTATAAGAAGGCATAGCAACACTGTATAAAATACCTAAAATTGCCACAACAATTAATAATTCAACTAATGTGAAACCTGTAAGCTTTACATTATTTACTGTCAGATCTTTCAATTTCTACATCCTTAACACTATGCCCAGTGCACAAACAATATACATTGACAACGCTGTCAATGTCAAGATTTTGTAATCTTATAACAATGTAGTTACATCATTCTAAGTATAAACTATTGATTTTTATTTTTTGGGATTTAGATCAAACAAGGTAGAGACGTTATCTAAAAAAGGAACTTTAATGTATTGCGGTTAAATTTAAGCAATCACCCAATCGAGGTGCGAGTGATATAATAAATAAAAAAGCCGTACTTTTCAGCACGGCTTTTTCGCTTAATTTAAAAATTAAGCTTCAGCGATCACGATTACTTTGATAGTAGCCGTTACGTCTGAGTGTACTGCGATTGCAACGTCAAATTCGCCTGTCTCACGGATAGTACCTAGAGGTAAACGAACTTCTGATTTAGCAACTTCAACACCAACAGCTGAGATAGCGTCAGCGATGTCACGAGTACCGATTGAACCGAATAATTTACCTTCGTCACCAGCTTTAGAAACTAGTGTAACTTCCGCTAATGCTTCAAGTTTATCAGCGCGTGCTTGTGCAGCAACAAGCTGTTCAGCGATTTTCGCTTCAAGCTCTGCACGACGTGCGTCAAAAGTTTCAATGTTAGCTTTAGTTGCAGGAACTGCCTTACCTTGCGGGAAAAGGAAGTTACGTGCGAAGCCAGATTTAACAACAACCTGGTCACCTAGGCCACCTAGGTTAGCGATCTTATCTAGTAGAATAACTTGCATGTTTCTACACCTTTTAAAAACTGTTAATCCGCTGCTTACTTATGTAAGTCAGTGTATGGAAGAAGGGCTAAGTAGCGAGCACGCTTAATAGCAGTTGCTAGCTGGCGCTGGTATTTAGCGCTTGTACCTGTGATACGGCTAGGTACGATTTTGCCACTTTCTGTAACATAGTTTCTAAGAGTAGCTAGATCTTTATAATCGATTTGTTGTACGCCTTCCGCTTTAAAGCGGCAGAACTTACGACGTCTGAAATAACGTGCCATGAGATAAATTCCTCAATTAATTCTTTCTATATGCTGAGCATGCAAAACCAATTGGCTAAGGCCGTTACGGCCTTCGTGGCGATTTAAAAAACCACTCACTTGCAATGCCTGCCCAACGTGCAAATGTTGAGTCTGTTGTTGCATTTGCTTACCACTAGCAACCACTTGAAGTCTGACATAACTATTACGGTTAAGGTCTGCTTCAATTTGCATCGATTTATGTTCTACAACAAAAATACAATGCGGGATGCCAGCAGGGCTTTGGCTATATTTGGGCGTTTTACAAACGACTCCAGATAATGTCAGTTGATTCATGTAAGGGTTAAGCTTTTGGCTCATCTTAATAACTCAACTGCACAGCGCCATGCTTGGACTCAAAACAATTAAGCAGCTGGTGCTTCTTTCTTCTCTTCTCTTACAAGAGGAGACGCTTCAGTTACAGCGTTTTTAGTACGCATAACTAAGTTACGAAGCACTGCATCGTTGTAGCGGAAAGTAGTTTCTAGCTCGCTGATTACTTCAGTTGGTGCTTCAACGTTCATAAGAACATAATGAGCTTTATGAAGCTTGTTGATTGGGTAAGCCAATTGACGACGGCCCCAGTCTTCAAGACGGTGGATAGTACCACCAGCTTCAGTGATAGAACCAGTATAACGTTCGATCATACCAGCAACTTGCTCACTCTGATCAGGGTGAACCATGAATACGATTTCGTAATGACGCATGGATATTCCTTACGGTTAATAGAGCCTTCTACCGTTTCAGCCAGTCGGTTTAAGGCAAGGAATTAATATTAATTAGGCCGAAATGAGCGCGCATTTTACGCTTAGTTGGATAATTAAGCAATAAATATTTTAGGTTAGCTACCAGCTACAAAATTTTGCTCATATTAACTTAGTTGCCAAGAGAGCTTGTCTTTTACTGACGGCTGACGGCTGACGGCTGACGGCTGACGGCTATAAAAACAAAAAACCCAAGCACAGGCTTGGGTTTTTAAACAATTAACTACAAAAACAGCTTACTTCTTCTTTTTAACTGCTTTTTTGTTTGGTAAATCAGTGATTGAACCTTCAAAGATTTCAGCAGCAAGACCGATTGATTCGTTCAATGTTGGGTGAGCATGAATGGTAAGCGCTAAGTCTTCGCCATCTGCACCCATTTCAACTGCTAAGCCGATTTCGCCAAGCATTTCACCTGCGTTAATACCAACCATAGCACCACCAATTACGCGGCCACTGTCTTTATCAAAGATAAGCTTAGTTTGACCTTCTGTACGAGCAGATGCAATTGCACGACCTGATGCAGCCCACGGGAATACCGCAGTTTCGATGCTTAGGCCTTGCTCTTTTGCTTCTTTCTCAGTTACACCAACCCAAGCGATTTCTGGATCAGTATACGCGATTGAAGGAATACATTTAGGGTCAAAGAAGTGTTTTTGACCTGAGATAACTTCAGCAGCAACGTGTGCTTCGTGAACCGCTTTATGCGCAAGCATAGGCTGACCAACAATGTCACCAATCGCGAAGATGTGGTTAACGTTTGTTTTAAGCTGCTTATCAACATTAATGAAGCCACGCTCATCAACGTTAACGCCCGCTTTGTCAGCATCAAGTAATTTGCCGTTTGGTGTACGACCAACAGCAACAAGTACTTTGTCGTAACGTACAGGCTCTGCCGGTGCATTTTTACCTTCAAACGTTACATATAAACCGTCGTCTTTTGCTTCAACGCCAGTTACTTTTGTAGAAAGCATTACGTTGAACTTTTTGCTCACGTATTTTTGATAAATCTTGATTACGTCTTTATCTGCTGCTGGTACTAATTGATCAGCAAATTCAACTACGTCGATGTCAGAGCCAAGAGCACGGTACACAGTACCCATTTCAAGACCAATGATACCACCACCTAATACAAGTAGTTTTTCTGGTACATCTTTAAGCTCTAATGCGCCAGTTGAATCAATTACACGGTCATCTTCAGGGATGAAAGATAGGTTAACTGGTTGAGAGCCAGCTGCGATAATAGCATTATCGAACGTGATTGTAGTTTTGCCGTCTGCGCCTTCAACGTCAAGGGTGTTGCTGCCAGTGAATTTACCGTAACCGTAAACTACTTTCACTTTACGCATTTTAGCCATGCCGTCTAGGCCGCCAGTTAGCTGACCAATAACAGACTCTTTCCATGAGCGGATTTTGTCTAAATCGATTTCAGGCTTACCAAAAGTAACACCATGAGATGACATTTCTGCAGCGTCATCAATTACTTTAGCTACGTGTAAAAGTGCTTTTGAAGGGATACAACCCACATTAAGACATACACCGCCTAATGTGTCGCGAGATTCTACTAATGTAACTTCTAAGCCCAAGTCAGCAGCACGGAAAGCCGCAGAATAACCACCAGGACCACCGCCTAGTATAACAACTTGAGTTTTTAATTCGTTGCTCATGCTTTTACCTTAATTGTTTGAACGGGACACTGCCCTAAAGTTTAACTGCCATGTTTCTGCATGGGCAGAAAGTCAGAGCAGATCAAAAATTTATGCAAAGTATACAAAGATTGTATCATTGCAAATGGTAAAAATCCCAGCAAAAAACAACTGGCTGGGATTTGATTCTATTTATTTAGCTACATGCATCAATTATTACATTACTAGTTGACGAATATCACTCATGTAACTTGCAAGGGTTACAGTAAAGCGTGCTGCTAGTGCACCGTCAATCACCCTATGGTCGTATGACATTGAAAGTGGAACCATTAATTTAGGTTCAAATTCTTTACCATTCCATTTTGGTTTCATTTCAGATTTAGATACACCTAAAATAGCAACCTCTGGCGCATTAACGATTGGTGTAAATGCAGTACCACCAATGCCACCAAGGCTTGAAATAGTAAAACAGCCACCTTGCATGTCAGATGCAGTTAACTTGCCTTCACGCGCTTTAACAGATACTTCCATTAATTCACGTGATAGCTCAATGATGCCTTTTTTATCAACATCTTTGAATACTGGTACTACAAGACCATTTGGCGTATCGACAGCAACACCAATATTGATGTACTTTTTAAGGATTAAGCTTTCACCATCTTCAGATAAAGACGAGTTAAATGTAGGGAAGTCAGCCAATGCTTTTGCTGCTGCTTTCATTACAAAAACTAAAGGTGTAATTTTAACACCTAGCTTTTTCTTCTCTGCTAGCGCGTTTTGTTCTTTACGGAACGCCTCAAGGCTAGTGATATCTGCTTCATCAAATTGTGTAACGTGAGGGATTTGTACCCAGTTACGGTGTAAGTTTTTACCAGATAGCTTTTGAATACGAGACAGCTTTTTCTCTTCGATTTCACCAAACTTGGCGAAATCAACTTTTGGCCATGGAATTAAACCAAGCTCACCGCCACCCGCGTTGCCTTTGCCAGCTGATAACTGACCAGACTCAACTTGCTTAACTAAGTTTTTAACATAGTTTTGCACGTCTTCTTTAACAACACGGTTTTTACGACCAGAGCCTTTTACGTTCGCAAGGTTAATACCAAACTCACGGGCTAAACGGCGAACAACTGGCGATGCATGAGCATAAGCACTGTTGTTCTCAAAGCTTTCATTACTGGCTTTTGCTGGTGCTGCTTGCTCTGGTGCAGGTTTTGATTCTGCTTTTGGCGCTGGCGCTGATTTTTCTGCAGGAGCTGAAGCTGGTGCGCTACCGGCAACTTCAAAAACAAAAATAAGTGAACCGGTCGATACTTTATCGCCTGTGGCTACTTTTATTTCTTTCACTGTACCTGCAAACGGTGCAGGCACTTCCATTGCCGCTTTGTCGCCTTCAACGTTTAAGATTGATTGATCTTCTTCAACCTTATCGCCAACCGCAACCATGACTTCAGTTACTTCAACTTCGTCACCGCCAATATCAGGCACGTTGACTTCTTTACTGCTTGACTGGGCACTTGCTGCTGGTGCAGATTCTTGTGCTGGTTCGTCTTGTGCAGGTGCAGTTGACTGACTACCAGCGATTTCAAAAACAAACACTAAAGAACCTGTTTTTACTTTATCGCCAGTCGCAATTTTAATTTCTTTAACAGTACCTGCGAACGGTGCTGGTACTTCCATAGCCGCTTTGTCGCCTTCAACGTTTAAGATAGATTGCTCTTCTTCAACGTTGTCGCCCACTGCAACCATGATTTCTGTTACTTCAACTTCATCATCACCGATATCTGGTACGGTCACTTCTTTAGTCGTTGAGCCTGAAGAGGCAGCAGGAGCTGCGTCTTCGGATTGAGCCGGGGCTTCTGGCGCTTTTTCTTCGCCAGCGCTTTCGCCTTCAAAAATCATAATTAAAGAGCCTGTGGTAACCGTGTCACCTTCGCTTACTTTAATTTCTTTAACTGTACCCGCTTGAGCAGCTGGTACTTCCATTGAGGCTTTATCGCCTTCAACAGTAAGAAGTGATTGGTCAACTTCAACAACGTCGCCAACACTTACTAAGATTTCGGTTACTTCGACTTCATCACCACCGATATCTGGTACATTAATTTCAATACTCATTGCAAAACCTCTTAAGCGTACAGTGGGTTAAGTTTGTTAGTGTCGATGTCGAACTTCTTAAGTGCGTCAACAACCACTGACTTTTCAACTTCACCACGTTTAGCAAGTTCAGATAACGTAGCAACAACAACATAACCTGCGTTAACTTCAAAGTGACGACGTAAGTTTTCACGGCTGTCTGAACGACCGTAACCGTCAGTACCTAACACTTTGTAGTTGCTGCTAGGAATGAAAGAACGCGCTTGCTCAGCGTAGTTTTTCATGTAATCCGTTGCAGCAACTGTCACTGAATCATTTAATACGCTAGTGATGTAAGCAGTTTTTTGCTCACCTTCAGGGTTAAGCATGTTTGAACGCTCAACGTCTTGACCATCACGAGTAAGTTCGTTGAATGACGTTACAGAGAAAACATCTGATGCAATGCCATAGTCATCACTTAAGATAGCTGCCGCTTTACGTACTTCAGTCATGATAGTACCTGAGCTTAATAGTTGTACGTTGGCTTTTTTGCCTTCGTAGCTTTCAAGCTTATAAATACCTTTACGAATACCTTCTTCAGCACCTTCAGGCATTGCTGGTTGCGCGTAATTTTCATTCATTAGCGTTAGGTAGTAGTAAATGTTTTCTTGATCTTCACCGTACATACGACGAATACCATCTTGAATGATCACCGCTACTTCGTACGCATACGTTGGGTCATAAGAGATACAGTTAGGTACAGTGTTTGCAAGAATATGGCTGTGACCATCTTCGTGCTGTAGACCTTCACCATTTAGTGTTGTACGACCCGCCGTTGCACCGAGTAAGAAACCACGTGCTTGTTGGTCACCCGCCATCCATGCCATGTCGCCAACACGTTGGAAACCGAACATTGAATAGTAGATGTAAAATGGGATCATTGGTAAGTCATTCGTGCTGTAAGACGTTGCCGCAGCAACCCACGATGACATTGCGCCTAACTCATTGATACCTTCTTGCAGTACCTGACCTGATGTGGCTTCTTTATAGTAAGAAACAATATCACGGTCTTGTGGCGTGTAGTTTTGGCCATGCGGGTTATAAATACCGATTTGACGGAATAAACCTTCCATACCAAATGTACGCGCTTCATCGGCAATAATTGGCACGATGTTTTTGCCAATACCTTTGTCTTTTAGTAACACGTTAAGTGCACGCACAAAGCCCATTGTTGTTGAAATATCACGCTTTTGCTCTTCAAGTAATGGCTTGAATGCTTCTACTTCTGGTAGCTGCAGTTTTTCAGAGAAATTAGGGATACGAGTAGGTGTATAACCTTCTAAGTCTTTACGACGAGCATGTAAGTACTTGTACTCTTCAGACCCTTCTTCAAGCTCTAAGTAAGGTAAGTCTTTAATTGCTTCATCAGACACAAGATCTTGTAGACCTAAACGCGAACGTAAGTGTTCAACATGTGTCATGTCCATTTTCTTAACTTGGTGAGCAATATTTTTACCTTCAGCCGCTTCACCCATGCCGTAACCTTTTACAGTTTTAGCTAAGATAACCGTTGGACGGTCATTTGTTTGTTCAGCTTTTTTGAATGCAGCGTATAGTTTAGATGGCTCATGACCACCACGCTTAAGCGCAAAAATTTCGTCATCTGTCATATCAGCAACAAGTGCTGCTGTTTCAGGGTAACGACCAAAGAAGTGTTCACGTACGTAAGCACCGTCTTTCGCTTTATATGTTTGGTAATCACCATCGATGGTTTCGTTCATCAATTGTAATAACTTACCCGTTGTATCTTTAGCAAGTAAGATATCCCAACCACTGCCCCATACAACTTTAATTACGTTCCAGCCAGCACCTTTGAATAGACCTTCAAGCTCTTGAATGATTTTACCGTTACCCATTACTGGGCCATCTAGGCGTTGTAAGTTACAGTTGATTAGATAGCAAAGGTTATCTAACTTCTCACGAGCAGCAAAAGAGATAGCACCACGTGATTCTGGCTCATCCATTTCACCATCACCTAAAAACGCGTATACACGTTGGTTTTTAGTATTTTTTAAGCCTCGACCATCTAAGTATTTTAAGAAACGCGCTTGATAAATAGACGCGATAGGACCAAGGCCCATAGATACTGTAGGGAACTGCCAAAACTCAGGCATTAACTTAGGGTGAGGGTATGATGGCAAACCGTTACCGTCTACTTCTTGGCGGAAATTATCTAACTGGGCAGCAGATAAACGACCTTCAACAAATGCACGTGCGTAGATACCTGGAGAAATATGACCTTGGTAATAAACTAAGTCACCACCGTCTACGTCATTCGGTGCTTTAAAGAAATGGTTAAAACACACTTCATAAAAAGCAGCAGAAGACTGATAAGACGCCATATGGCCGCCTAAGTCGAGATCTTTTTTCGATGCACGCAATACAATCATGATCGCGTTCCAACGAATAATAGAACGAATACGGCGCTCAAGGTTTACATCCCCTGGGTAAGCAGGCTCTTGTTCTACCGGAATCGTATTAACGTAGTTTGTGTTGATGCCTGTAGGCATATCAACACCGTCTAAACGGGCTTGCTCTAATACTTGCTCAAGTAAAAACTGAGCACGTTCAACACCTTCTTCACGCACAACTGATTCAAGAGCTTGTAACCACTCTTGTGTTTCTAGCGCGTCTACGTCAATTTTATTGACTTCAGACATACGGAGGTTTCCTTATGTTTAAAATACGAATGTTTTTAATTAATACTGTGTATTGTGTGTTTCAATACCGTACTTGGTTAAATTATTATCTTGTTTCTAATTCTGTTTAGTGCGTCTTAAACTACGTTCAATACGCGAGTGCTCTTTGCCTGCTTCAAGTAGCGCTTCTTCAATGAAAGCTAAGTGAGCATTACTAGCAAGACGAGCTTGTTCAGGATTCCCTTCTATAACTGCATCCATTAATAAACGGCGATGCTCTGCTAACTGCTTACTAATATGCGGTTTTTCTAGCAATACCGTTAAATTCTGTAATACATTTTGTTCAAGTAGTGCTTGCATCCCGCGCACTAAATGAAGCAACACCACATTATGTGAAGACTCTGCAACACTAAAATGAAATGCATTAATTGCTTTGGCTTTTTGTTGTAAATCATCGTTCGCTAAAGCGATACACTCAAAGCTTTGCTTAACTTTCTCAAAGTCAGTACTGGTGCCACGAAGTGCTGCATAGTATGCGGCAATACCTTCGAGTGCATGACGAAACTCTAATAAATCAAACTGTGATTCTGGGTGCTTACTGATCAAATCAAACAATGGATCAGTGAGCCCTTCTTCTAGCTGATTTTTTACAAAGGTACCGCCACCCTGGCGGCGCGTGACCAGCCCTTTAGCCTCTAGCTTTTGAATCGCTTCTCTCAATGAAGGGCGAGATACTTCAAACTGCTTTGCTAATTCGCGTTCTGGCGGCAGTTTCTCACCCGGTGCTAATGACCCCTCAAGAATCATATTCTCAAGTTGCTGTAAAATAACATCCGACAATTTTGCTGCTTTAATCTTTAAAGACATTAATCAACGTCCGCGTTGTAATAGGCTCTGGCTTCATAAATACCAGTTTGTGCCTGTAGCCGAAACCAAAAGGTAAATTGGTCATACCAAATTTTGGTCATACGTTATCAAAAAGCAAGTTTACTGTCAATTTCATGAGCAGCCCGCATACAAAACTAGCCTAACGCATTTAGCTCAAAGATTAAACAGCAGGTGATAACGAGTGGCTTTGGGAAGGTTTTTCATTAAGTCTTTAAATGGTCTGACCAGACAGTTAAGCTCTGAGAAGCCGATGATTTACTATCAATAAATGACTTATAGACTTTTATATACAAAGAAGTGAATGAAAAAAGCCACGGGCTAAGGGTAGCGAGCTTCGGGCTATAAAAATGTATTTAACACTATATACCATCGTAGGAGAGCGCTTTAGCGCCGATTGGTTTTAACACATAACCAAATACAATCACGGCTAAAGCATGTTCCCACAAAGTAAAGTACACCTTTAACCTCATAAGCGAAGCGCCTCTTTACCTCTTTGTGAATAAATCACTTAAAACCATTTTGCACAGAGAAGTGAATGAGAATAAAATGAGAAAAACCACGGGCTGCGGGTTACGAACTATGTATACACCTAGCGCCTAGTTACTTCCCTAGCACCGAAAGTCTTTAATCTTTCCTCTGTGCTCTTCTTGATCTCTGTGGTGAATTAATCACTTAAACAATTTTTATCACCGAGGGCACCGAGACGCTTCGCGCTACACCGAGAAGAAATAACCATGGGCTGTGAGCTATGAATACACCTAGCTCCTAGTCACTTTCCTAGAACCTAGAACCTTTCACTACCCCTTACGCCAAACCACCAAATAAGGTAAGCAGTGCAATCAGTACCAAATAAAACAAAACGTTACGCTTTACCAGCTTCATCATACAGGTTGCTTCAACCGCACAACCAAAGTGCTGCTGCTCAATTTGCTCCGCTGCTAATGCGGTATTTGTCACTACTTTTCGATTACTCACTGAAAAGTCAAATGCGTAGCGCAGTAAGCAACTGGTGCCTTTATTAAAATTACCAATAACTAAAAAGCCAAAGCTGGTAATTCGTGCTGGTAGCCAATCAAGCCAAAATAATAACTTGTGAATCAATTTGAAGCGTGCCACATATGCGACTTTTTTGTCTTCGCGCACTAAATCAGCATAGGTTCGTACTAACGCATAAAGTACAGCACCTGGCGCACCTAATATGACAAACCAAAAAATCACCGCACAATAAAAACGAAAATTTATCCACGCCAATGTTTGACCAAACGTTTCACCATCAGGTTCATCTTCAGTTTTATTTTGGCCCATTTGTAAGGCATATAGGCTAGCCGCCTCACGGTCTTCTCTGGTGAGTGCATTTAAGTAAGACTTATATAAAGCACGATGTTTAGCACAACCAAAGCAAACCAATAGCACCACAATATTGACAGCAAGTTGCCAAAGCACAAAATCAGAAAACGTATAAATCAAAGCGATTGCTATAACTGGCAGAATTAACCAAATTAAAAATCCATGGTTAGAATTAAACAAGCCTTTTTCGCTTAGCTGCCTATTAGAGCGTGTTAAATAGCTCTGTGCATAATGGCTTATCTGCCAATAATCTGAGCGTGCACCTAAACGTTCCAAAATCAATGCGATAATAATAGAAATTAAAATCATAGCGGTCTCTTTGCTAAAGCAGGTTAAAAAAGGGCAGCTAAATAATGTTGCCAATCAAAGCTTTCACCAGGATCTGTTTTTCGCCCTGGCGCAATATCACAGTGCCCAACAATACGTTTTTTAGTTATTGCGGGGTATTTATTCATCAATAACTTAGTTAATGATTGTAATGCATTATATTGCATTTGGGTATATCCACTCACATCTGTTCCTTCAAGCTCAATACCAATACTAAAATCATTGCATTGTTCACGTCCTAAAAAATCAGATTTCCCTGCATGCCAAGCTCGCTTTGTAAACGGCACATACTGTATAACCTCGCCCGTACGCTTAATAAAACAATGAGCTGACACTCTAAGCCCTTGCAGATCGCTAAAAGAAGGATGAGCTAGGCAATCAATATTCCCCATGAATAAATCATCTACATAAGGTGTTGCAAACTGCCCTGCTGGCAATGAAATATTATGAATAACTAATAAAGAAATGTCTTCTGCGCATGGTCGCTCATCGAAATGAGTACATGCTCGCTGAATGACTCCTTGTACCTTTCCCGCATTATCAATATACATAGTAGCTTACCGCCATGACAATTTGTTGATTATGCTAAAGGATTTATAAAGTTAATGATAGCCGAAAGCAGCGCTGAGAGTTGGCTAAAAACAAAAAACCCAGCATAAGCTGGGTTTTTGATATTCTGAAGAGAACTAAAATTACTTGATTTTAGCTTCTTTGAAAATCACGTGTTTACGAGCCTTAGGATCGAACTTTTTGATTTCCATTTTTTCAGGCATGTTACGCTTGTTTTTGTCGGTAGTGTAGAAAAAACCAGTACCAGCAGTTGAAACTAAACGGATTTTATCGCGCATGATTCAGTTCCTTAAACTTTTTCGCCGCGAGCACGGATTTCTGTAAGAACCGCGTCGATGCCTTTTTTATCGATAATACGCATACCTTTAGTAGTAGTGCGTAATGTTACAAAACGTTTTTCACTTTCAACCCAAAAACGGTGTGTTTGTAGGTTAGGTAGGAAACGACGTCTAGTCGCGTTTCTCGCGTGTGAACGGTGATTACCAACCGCAGGACGCTTACCTGTAACTTGACATACTTTAGACATGTCTATATATCTCCAATAACTTCGCTCGAGCTTAATTTAACCTAAGGCCATGTATTTCTGCCCTAGAGAATAAATCGAAGGGCGCTCTTTATACAGCTTTTACAGGCAAAGATCAAACAATGATCTATCCAATCAGCTCATATGTAAATTTGATAGCGGCTAATTATAAAGATCGAAAGCCCTTAGGGAAAGTAAAAACTGCATTTAAATTAAACTAATTTGTCAAAAACACTTAAACAGCCTATTTTTAACACACTTAACTAGTAAGCAAAGCTAAATAAGGCCCCTCTCTGCGAACGAAATACAATTATCTGCACCCACAATGATGTGATCTAAGATATTTATGTCAACTAATTGTAATGCTTGCTGCAATTTATTAGTGATAAGTTTGTCTGCTTGACTGGGCTCAGCAATGCCTGATGGGTGGTTATGGGCTAATATAAGTGCCCCGGCATTATTTTTAAGCGCTGCTTTTACAACCTCACGCGGATAAACCGATGCTGAGTTAATAGTGCCATAAAAAAGCGTCTCCTCTTTAATAAGTCTATTTTGGCTATCAAGATATAGCACCATAAAAACTTCTTGCTGTAAGCCTCTAAGTTCAAGAGTTAAATAGTCGTAGACTGATTGCGGTGAATTAAATACCGCTTTTCGCTGGCATTGCTCTATCATATAACGCCTACTGAGCTCTAGTACGGCTTGCAATTGTACGTACTTTGCTGTGCCTAAGCCTTTTTGGGCGCAAAAATCTTCCAATGATGTATTAAATAAATTGTGCAGTGTTTCATTTTGAGTCATTAAATGTTGTGCAAGCTCAACGGCATTCATACCAGGCAAGCCTGTTCGTAAGAATATAGCTAACAACTCAGCATCGCTTAGCGACTTTGCCCCCTTATTTAATAATTTTTCACGCGGGCGTTGCTCCACAGGTAATGAATTCAGCTGCATTATTTTGTCCCTAAAACAAACCATTCATTTAACTGTAATCTAAAAATAAAATTTCGCCTGTAAAACCGTAAATAAAATTCAAATTAAAAGCTTCGTGCCAAAGCCAAAGATTTGCTATCGTTAGTGCATATCGACAAAGGTTTTATCAGCACATGGCAGAGTTAATGACAAAGTTAAAAAATAAAAAAATTGTACTTGGGATCACCGGTGGTATTGCGGCTTATAAATGCGCAGAGCTAGTAAGGCGATTAAAAGAGCAAAGCTGCGAGATAAAAGTGGTTATGACCGAGTCAGCAAAACATTTTATAACACCTTTAACTATGCAAGCCGTTAGCGGTGAAATGGTATCAGACTCGTTGCTAGACCCTTCTGCAGAAGCTGCAATGGGCCATATTGAGTTTGCCAAATGGGCTGATTTAATTTTGGTTGCCCCTGCCACCAGTAATATCATTGCAAAAATGGCTGCAGGCATCGCTGATGACCTACTAACAACCTTATTATTAGCAACACCAGCAAAAGTAGCCATCGCGCCTGCCATGAACCAGCAAATGTATGCTCACCCAGCCACCCAAGCTAACTTATCAACGCTAGCTCAGCGCGGTGTAGACATTTGGGGCCCAGGTAAAGGCGAGCAAGCGTGTGGTGATATTGGCGCAGGAAGAATGCTCGAACCAAGCGAGTTAGTTACTCTTTGCACTAAGCCAACTCAGCCACAGTTGCTCGCTGGTAAAACAGTTACAATTACCGCAGGCCCCACTCGTGAGCCTCTTGATCCTGTTCGTTTTATATCTAATCATAGTTCAGGAAAAATGGGCTACGCACTTGCACAAGCAGCACTTGACTTAGGTGCAACGGTAAACCTTATATCAGGCCCTGTTACTATCACTCCGCCGAGCGCAGCAAAACTTACAAATATTGAAAGCGCAGAACAATTACTTCAAGAGTCTCTTTCTCTGGCAAGACAATCTGATGTATTTATTGGCTGCGCCGCAGTGGCCGATTATCGTGCTGCAAATATTGCTGAACAAAAAATGAAAAAACAAGGTGACGAGCTCACTCTTACATTAGTAAAAAATCCAGATGTAATTGCTGCGGTAGCAAACCTAACTCAAGGGCGACCATATACCGTAGGCTTTGCTGCAGAAACACAAGATGTTGCTAGCTACGCCAAAGGTAAACTGACCAATAAAAACCTCGATATGATTTGTGCAAATGACGTATCACAATCAGGCTTAGGCTTTAACTCAGATCATAATGCTTTAACACTGTACTGGCATACTGAGCAAAAAGAATTAGCAATAGATACAAAAAGTGCGCTCGCACTAAGTGTGATGACTGAGCTTGCTAAACGATTGTAAAAAGGCTGGAAAGAAGCTGAATAAAACATTAACATACCACCACTCATTAGCTCAAAAAATGAGTGGCCAACACTGGCAAAGCTCAATAAATAATTAAAAGAAAGGAATGTTCATGCCTGCGACAAAAAGAAGTAATCGCAAAGAGCAAATACTACAAGCACTCGCACAGATGCTAGAAACCAGCCTAGGACAACGTATAACTACGGCAAAACTCGCTGCCGAAGTAGGTGTGTCTGAAGCTGCGCTTTATCGTCATTTCCCGAGTAAAGCACGGATGTTTGAAGGCTTGATTGAGTTTATTGAAGATACGCTATTGTCACGCATTAACCTTATCCTTGAAAACGAAAAAGAAACCCAAAGCCGCATCTACAATATTTTATTACTGCTGTTGGCGTTCGCTGAAAAAAACCCAGGTATCACCCGAATTCTAACCGGCGATGCACTACAAGGTGAGCAAGAGCGATTACGAGAACGTGTACAAAGTTTATTTGAAAAACTAGAAACTCAAATAAAACAAGTGTTACGTGAACGAAAACTACGCGAAGGAAAAACTTTCCAAAGTGATGAACTTACAATAGCAAACTTTTTACTAGCCTATATTGAAGGTAAAATGAATCAATTTGTTCGTAGTGACTTTAAGGTTAAACCAAGCGCTCAATTTGAAAAGCAGTGGCTAGAACTACAAAAGATTTGGTTATAAGTTTGCTAGTTTGCTAGTTTGCTAGTTTGCTAGTTTGCTAGTTTGCTAGTTTGCTAGTTTGCTAAAACATTAACCTTGTGAGTTATG
The DNA here is from genome assembly GCF_030408095.1 of Pseudoalteromonas sp. APC 3893. Lineage (NCBI taxonomy): Bacteria > Pseudomonadati > Pseudomonadota > Gammaproteobacteria > Alteromonadales > Pseudoalteromonadaceae > Pseudoalteromonas > Pseudoalteromonas sp. APC 3893. The sequence goes on along the minus strand of NZ_JASDCD010000013.1, from coordinate 21,914 downwards.
CTTACAAGGTTTTTTTGTATTTGCTATCTTAACTCTCATTTTCGTGCGCTTATCGCTTCTACTCGAATTGTTTAACAAACTCGTTATGATAAGGGTAATGAAACAAAACGAGAATTAATAATGAAAGCGCAACTCTCTCTACTCAGCATTGCCCTTGTAGCAAGCTTAAGTAGTGCAACAGCAAATGCTAAAGATGCACTACAATTTAAAGATGTATTTGATTTTAAAGCAGCCAAAGGGACTCAGCTATCTGAAGATGGTAATATTCTTACCTTTAGCGCGGCACCTTACCGTGGTGATGCAACTGGCCAAGTTTATAACCTAACTAATAACAAATTGATTGCAGAAGTACCTCGCGGAACAAAACCAACAATAAACAAAGCCGCTAACTGGGTTGTATTTACTCAAACCCCTACCTTGCTCGAAAAAGAAACCACTAAAAAGAAAGACACACTTAAAAATAACCTCGTGTTAGTTAATACCCTCAGTGGTGGGCAACAACAGTTTGATGATGTAAAAGACTATAAGCTTTCAGATGATGGTAATTGGCTCGCTTACCGCGTAAATAAAAAAGCCGATAAAGAAGATGATTCGAGTGGCACTGATAGCAACAAAACAAGTGAAATCAAACCAGATAAAAAAGACACGTCTTATGATTTAATCGTTGTTAACTTAAACAATAAAACTAGCTATACTATCTCACAGGTGTTCAGTTACGCAATAAGCAGTAATGCAAGCCAATTGCTTGCAAGCCAAGTAGACAGTGATGGCACAGATAACCAAGTTACTTTGCTAGAGCTTAACAATGGCTTTACCAGCAGCGTGCTGATTGATGAGCCAGGTGTTGTAGTTAATAAAATAGCGTGGCACCCAACACAAAATATTGTGGCCTTTACTCTAGGCAATTATGTTAATGATGATATGCGCCGCCGTGACTACCAATTAAAGCTTTATAAAAACGAGCAACTAACTGATATAAAATCGGCTAATACAGCATGGCAAATAGGTAAAACGGCTAAGCTAGAATGGTCAGAAGACGGTGAACGCCTATACTTTGAAAACAGACCAAAGCTTGCAGCTAAAATAAAAGCAAAAGAATATACCGATGAAGCATCATTGTATGATTACGATACTATTCGCGACCAAAAAGGCTTAAATGTTTGGCACAATAACGATGCTGAAATTAAACCTCGTGAAGAGCAACAATGGAATAAAGCCAATAAAAACCGCCACTATCAAAGTGTTTACTTCCTAAGCAACAACACGTCAGTACAATTAAGTACACCTGAGATGCCTGAAGTTGCACTCAATACAAAACGCGATGCACTGCTTGGCTACTCTAACCAAGCGTATTTAGAACGCATTATGTATGGTGGCTTTTTTGCTGATTACTACGCAGTAGATGTAAAAACCGGCGCACAGAAAGCGATTATTAAAGACTATCCGTTTAGACCAAGCTTATCGCCAAATGGTCAGTTTGCTGCTTATTTTAATGACAGCCATGTACAGCTTAAAGATTTAGCTAACAATAAAGTAAGTACGTTAACTAAAGCGATTCAAGCAACTTTTGCTGATGACAAGCACGACTACCCATCAGCACAACCAGGCTATGGCTTTGCAGGCTGGCTTAACGATAGCAGCCAAGTATTGGTTTATAGTAAATACGATGTTTGGGCGTTTGACGTAAATACGCAGCAGGCAACACGTTTAACAAATGGTAAAGAAAGCAACACGCAATATCGTGTTATCAAGCTTGATAAAGACCTTGTAGGCTTTACTAAAGGCCAAACTTTGCTATTAAGCGCAACAAATTTACAAGATAAGCAAACTGAAATTGCCAAGTTAAACCTAACAGATAACTCTATTGCTAAAGTTTTAACTGGCAACAAACGCTTTGATGTTATTAAAAAAGCGAAACACGCCAATAAGTATTTATTTACTGAGCAAACCTATCAGCAGTTCCCTGATATTTACCAAACTGATTTTAGCTTTAATAAGCCACAAAAGGTCACTAATTTAAACCCGCAAGTTGATAACTTTGCATGGGGCCAAGCGCCTGAGCTTATCAGCTATAAAGGGTTTGATGGAGAAGACCTACAAGGCGTACTCATTAAACCTGCGGGCTACAAAAAAGGCGATAAAGTGCCAGTGGTGGTGTATTTTTACCGTTATATGAGTCAACGCATGTATGACTTTCCTAAAATGGAGCTAAATCATCGCCCTAACTTCCCGATGTTCACATCAAACGGTTACGCAATCTTTTTACCTGATATTCGCTTTGAAATAGGTCATCCAGGTAAGTCATCGACAAAGACCATGATCAATGCAACCCAAAAGCTGATTGATTTAGGGATTGCCGACCCAGATAAAATTGGCTTACAAGGCCATTCATGGGCGGGATATCAAAGTGCTTTTATGATCACCGAAACTGACATGTTTAAAGCCGTAGTATCGGGTGCCCCAGTATCTAACATGACCAGTGCCTACAGTGGTATTCGCTTAAAGTCAGGGCTTGCGCGCCAGTTTCAATATGAAACAGGGCAAAGCCGTATCGGTAAAAACTTGTTTGAAGCGCCTGAGCTTTATATTGAAAACTCACCGGTGTTTTTTGCCGACAAAGTAAATACCCCTATCTTAATCATGTTTGGTGATAAAGATGACGCTGTGCCATGGCATGAAGGTGTGCAATATTACTTAGCACTGCGCCGTGCTGGTAAAGATGCCACCTTCTTACAATACGAAGGCGAACCACATCATTTAAAGAAATTCCCGAACCAAGTGGATTTCTCGATTCGTATGATGCAGTACTTTGATCACTATTTAAAAGGCAAACCGGCCGCTAAATGGATGACTGAAGGTGAAGCATTTATTGAGGAATAAGCTGAAGAATAAGCAGCTATATAAAAACGCCCAGCAATTGCTGGGCGTTTTTATGAGCGCTTAAGTTATCTTGCGCGCTGGCGGTTACCGCCCACTTTAGGCTTGGTATTGGCCTTTTTAAACTGACTAAAGCCAGTATGGCGACTCAACGCTGGGCGACCCCCCTTGCCTGGCTTAGCTGATTTTTCATCGCGGCTTTCTTCTGGTACTAAGCAGTTAGGTCCTTTACCAATAAGCTTTGCTTTACCCATTTTGCGTAATGCTTCACGGATCATCGGCCAACCAGCTGGATCGTGATAACGTAAAATAGCTTTATGTAAGCGACGTTGACGCGCACCTTTTGGTACTGCTACTTGCTCAGTGTTATTTTTAATATTACGTAACGAATTCATCTCAGTATGATAAATCGTGGTCGCATTGGCCATCGGTGATGGATAAAAGTTTTGTACTTGATCAAGTTTAAAGTCATTTGATTTAAGCCACAATGCCATGTTGACCATGTCTTCATCTTTTGTGCCTGGGTGAGCTGAGATAAAATACGGGATCAAATACTGCTTTTTACCCGCTTCTTTAGAGTACTTATCAAATAGCTCTTTAAACTGATCATATGCGCCCATGCCCGGTTTCATCATCTTAGATAATGGCCCGTCTTCGGTATGCTCCGGTGCTATTTTTAAGTACCCACCTACATGGTGAGTTACTAGCTCTTTTACATAGCGAGGATCTTGTACAGCCAAGTCATAACGCACACCCGATGCTATAAGGATTTTTTTCACTCCTTTTACTTCTCGGGCCTTTTTGTAAAGATCGATAGTTGGCGTATGATCGGTATCCATGTGCTTACAAATATCAGGATAAACACATGATAAACGGCGGCACGTACTCTCAGCTTTTTTACTCTTACAACGCAGCTTATACATGTTTGCTGTCGGGCCGCCTAAATCTGAGATCACCCCAGTAAAACCCGGTACTTTATCGCGAATTTGTTCAATTTCATCAATGATCGATTCTTGCGAACGACTTTGAATAATGCGTCCTTCATGCTCTGTTATTGAACAGAACGAGCAACCACCAAAACAACCGCGCATAATATTCACCGAGGTTTTGATCATATCGTACGCAGGAATTTTCGCATCACCATAACTTGGATGTGGAATACGCTGATACGGCAGGCCAAACACAGCATCCATTTCATGAGTTTCTAACGGGTATGCCGGTGGGTTTACCCAAATAGAGCGATCGCCATGGCGTTGAAATAACGCACGGGCACAACCTGGGTTAGTCTCTTGGTGCAAAATACGTGAGGCGTGTGCATACAAGGGTTTATTAACGCTTACTTGTTCAAACGCAGGTAACTTTACGTAGGTTTTTTCCCAAGGTTTAGGGCGCGCTGGTTGTATAGTAATCGGCTTAGCGGCTTCAGCTTTTAAATCAATGCCCGCTTTTTTAAATTCACTTTTACTACAGCCAACATCGTCCGCACCATATGGGTTTGGAATAGGATCTATTTTGCCAATTTTATCAATGGCTGTGGAGTCACTGCCACGCCATCCAGGGATAGGCTCTTTACGAATAACCGCAGTACCACGAATATCTTGAATAGTATCCATGGTTTCACCTGCAGCAATGCGATGAGCAACTTCCACCAGCGGGCGCTCAGCATTACCATAAATAAGAATGTCAGCTTTGGCATCAAATAAAATACTACGGCGTACTTTTTCTTGCCAATAATCATAGTGTGCTATACGGCGCAGGCTCGCTTCTATACCGCCAATAACAATAGGGATACCTTTATAGGCTTCGCGGCATTTTTGCGAGTAAATCATAACGGCACGATCTGGACGCTTACCGCCGATATTATCCGGTGTGTAAGCATCATCATGGCGCATACGCTTTTCAGCCGTATAACGGTTGATCATCGAGTCCATGTTACCGGCAGTCACACCAAAAAATAGATTTGGGCGGCCAAGCTCCATGAAGGCATCTTTAGATTGCCAATCCGGCTGGGCAATAATGCCGACTCTAAAACCTTGCGCTTCGAGTACTCGGCCAATAACCGCCATGCCGAAACTAGGGTGATCAACATAAGCATCGCCACTAATTATAATGATATCGCAGCTATCCCAGCCAAGTGCATCCATTTCTTGTCGTGTAGTTGGTAAAAATGGTGCAGTGCCATAACACTCAGCCCAATACTTAGGGTATGAGAATAAGGCTCGCTCGGCTTTTAGTGCGCTCATAATTAATGACCAATTGCTTTAAAAAAGGTCGCAAAGTATACCCGAATAAATCGTTAAGCGATATTAACGATTATCCTAAATACTTTAATAGCAGCCTTTGTGGCTACCTCTGCTGTTCAATAAATTGAACTAGCTCGGCTTCAGGCATTGGTTTTGCGTACATAAAACCTTGCACTTCATTACAGCCTAGTTGCTTGAGTAAATCTGCTTGTGCTTGAGTTTCAACACCTTCCGCAATTGTTTTCAGACCTAACTGAGCGCCTAGTGCAATAACCAATGCAGCTATTGCACCCGAGTCGTTGTCAGGAATATCTTTAATAAAATCTCGATCAATTTTCAAACGATTAACTGGCAATTTTTGCAAATAACTCAATGACGAAAAACCTGTTCCAAAGTCATCAATCGCCACTTCAATACCGCAGTTTTTTAATTCTTGCAGAGTAGCTATTACCATGCCAAGTTCGTCCATTACCACGCTTTCAGTCACCTCAAGCTCAATGTACTTTGGTGATACCTGATATTTTAATAAGGTATTTATTACTTGCTGTGCATAACCATTAACTTTAAATTGCGGCACTGATACATTCACTGCAATTCGCACAAAAATGCCCATAGCCTCTAAACGCTTTTGCTGCTGACACGCTTGCTCTAACACCCATTGACCAATATCAACAATCAACCCTGCATCTTCTGCAAGTGGCACAAAAATAGCGGGAGAGATATAATTGCCTTGCCCTGATGGCCAACGTAACAGAGCTTCACAACCAATTAATGATAAATCATCAAGAGCAAATTGCGGTTGGTACCACACTTCTAATTTATTACTTTCAAAATCTTGGCGCAGTTGACGAATAATGCCTAATCGCCACGTCATCTGCTCTTCCATATCTGGAGTATAGTAAACCGCCAAATTACTTTTTTGTTTCTTTGCTTGATTCAGTGCTATATAAGCAAGCTTTAATGTTTGCATTCCTGCTGCTTGAAAATCCTTTTGCTCACACACACCTACTCTAAATTTAATTGGCAACACATGCTCAGCAGCAAGAAAAGGCAAATTTAGATGTTCAAACAATTCTTCTGTATCAAAGCGTTCGCGTTCTATTAAAAAACCAAACACATCAGCGCCAATACGCGATAACAGCTTGGCGGTTGAGTATTCCTGCTTTAGCCTCTCAACGATGGCAACCAATAAGTGATTGCCAGCTTCTTGACCAAGACCATTATTTATATCTGAAAAATGAGCCACATCTATTATCACAAAGACATGTTCGTTATTATTCACTCTATGGTACTTTTCTATTTGCTCAATAAAATCAGTACGATTAGCAAGACCTGTCAGTGCATCTTTAAACGCAGCGTCCCTGAGTCGGTTAAATAACCTAACGTTATCTAACCCCACACTAACGTTAGTTAAAAATATTTCTGCAAATTGTAATTGATCTAAACTTGGCTGTTTTGCATAGTCTAAAAATAATGCTGCTTGGCGGTTTTTACTTTTTAATAAAAATGTTGTGTCGTGTTCGGTGTATTGATGTTCACCCAGCTCTAAGCATTTTTGCACTTGTAGAATTATTCGGCCATCATCAAGCTGCTCAATTCCTTGACCAAAAAATTCACTAAACTCGCTGCAACCACCTAATACAAATACCCGATTATTGTCATCTAATGTGCCGCACACAATGCCTCTTGGTTTGCAATCGAGTATCACCGATAACTGTTTTATCACAGCCATGGTGAATGCTTTAATATCCGTAAAACCTAAAATAGCTTTTGAAGCGCATAGAATATTATTCAGTGCTTTGCTTTGATATTCTAATTTGCAAACTTGCTCATACGAGCGAATAGCTGTCACTAAAGAGGTTACTAACTTACTGCGGGTCAGCTCAGTTTTAGTTTTATAATCATTAATATCATAATTACGTATTACCTGTTCTTCCGGCGCATAACCCGGCTGACCAGTACGTAAGATTATTCTCACATTATGATTTTGTAATGTCTCTCTCACTTCTTTTACTACTTTTAGACCTGCATCATCAGATTCCATAACAACATCAAGCAATAAAACAGACACATCACTAATACCACAAAGTAATTCAACGGCTTCACTGCCGGAGTAAGCATGATGAAAACGTAACGCCTTTCCCCAGAGCTCTACACCTGATAGTGCAAGTTTAGTAACAGAATGAATTTCAGGGTCATCATCAACGATTAAGATATCCCAATACCCTGAAGGTATAGTTTCAGTAAGCGGCTCTTCTTCATGATCAGTAAATAAAAAATCATTGTGCTCTGACGACATTATAAATCCTTCAATTATAAATACTGCGCACGGCACCTAAACTAAAACCATGTCCTATAAGATTTTAACTTATCATTATTTGGCATATGGTACAGTAATAATGTTTAATATAGGTGAATGACACATTAGCTATTATAGTCAATGATTAACGCCTTGTTACACTCGAAATCAATTATATTTTAAGGAATGAATATTAAGATTTTACAAAAATTTATACGGTTTACTTTCTTTATTAGCATTGTAATTGTTGTTGTTGGCTTATTGTTACCGCAACAATACCAAGTAAGTAAGAGCGTCAAAATAAATGCTAAAGCAACTGAAATAGCACCGTATATCAGCGATTTTGGCAGATGGCAGATTTGGTCGCCATGGGAAAAACTCGACCCGAGCATTAAGTTTCACATCGCTGAGCCGAGCTCTGGAGTAGGCGCCCATCAATTTTGGCAAAGCCAGTGGGGCGCTGGAGAAATGACTATCACAAGTATTAGTGAATCCACCATCAAGTTTAATATTTTATTTAATGATGAGCATATTGCCAGCGGAATAATTAGTTTTTTTGAGCAACAAACTTACACGCGTGTTGTTTGTGAGATCACCGCAGAAGTAACAACGTCACTTGTTGGTGGCTATCTGGCCTTATTAAATCAATATATTTTGACTAATACGGTTGAACTTGGCCTTAATAACTTAAAAACCACTATGCAATTACACATCATAGATAACGAGAGTCACGATGACAGTCAAAGCAGCTCAAGCAAAAATTAACCTAGCACATATTATAGAGTCAAAGCTTGGCTATGCGATGGTAAAGAATAGCTCTACTCGCATAAGCTCTGATAGCGATAACAGTTATAGTGCTCAAGGGCAAAGTAAATTGCCGTATAAAATAAACAGCGACAATACAGTACTGACTCGCGCACAAAACCGGCAACAGCTGCTTTTAGTGAATCAACAACAAAATATTGAAGCAATAATGGCTATGGCATTGAGTTTTTGTCCTGATGTTACCTGCAACGGGCAGCCTGACAGCGACTGGGTTGAGCGCTTTATTGCATTGTGTGAAGATACATCGAGTGAGTCGATGCAAAAGCTTTGGGCTAAAATCTTAGCGGGTGAAACAGTCTCTCCAGGTACTTTTTCAATTAAGAGTCTACAAACTCTCAAACAAATGACCCAACGTGAAGCCGATGCATTGCAAAAATGTACTGCTATATGCGGTTTTAATGAAAAAGATGACAGCCATCTCATCCTTCTAGGGTTTTACAAAAAGCCCTCTATTTTTGACTTACTACGTAAAGGAAATAAGGTCTCGCTTAATTTAGGTAAAGCTGGGCTTAGCTTTCCTGATGTACTCACCCTAATGGACATAGGTTTAATTTATCGTAAAGAAATAGAATCTGCGGCACTTAAAAGCGAGCAGGAACTTAATCTAATATTTTTAAACCAGCGCGTTACACTGAAATCTAAAAACAATGATTTGGTATTAAGTTACTATAAATTCACACAAACTGGTGATGAGCTACGAAAACTTATCAACATCCCAATTAACAAAGGGTATAAACAACTGTTAAGCACGGCGCTAGAGGAAGAGTTTGAAGTTACGTGGCACACTAATAAGTAATGCCACGATGAACATCTAAAGTGATTTAGAAGTGAACTTGGATACCCGCGAATGGGCCTGATGCATCTAGATCAGTATAAATATCATCAATATCATCAAGTTCTAAAGTCATTTGGCGGTAACCTGCTTTAATTGCTACATCTACAGCTAAGTTATCAATTAATTCCCAAGCAATACCAGCTTGGTAATCTTGCACTTTACTATCATCAATTGCTAATAAGCTGCCTTCGAAGAAAACACTCAAACCAGTTAAAGGTAAGCCCACTTCTGCACGACCATATACCAATGGTATAAAACCAGAGAAATCGACGGTTTCTGTAACCCTATCCCCTTGCCCATCAGAAGTATTAATATCGCCAGTAACAACAACTTCCCCATCAAACTGCTTAGCATTCACACCTAAGTCAATTGATACTAAATCATTGTCAAAAATCTCATAATAAAGAATATAATCAACATGAGAGAAGTCAGTCATTGCTGTTGCATCTGTTCCAGGTTTAAAAGTAGAACCATCAAACGTAAAGCCATCACCACTAATAGTGGTGTTACCATTTAACTCAAGCTCGGTATATTTTAGCTTTATATTTGGCACCAGTGGAATTGGGTGTTCTAAAGCAGCGTAGTAACTTGTGAAGGTTTCATCATCGAAATTAAAGCTCTGCATATTACCTCTATCTGCAAAGCTACCCGAGTTGTCCGCTTGCCAAGCATCAACCCCTACGTATAAGCCTAATAAAGTGTCAGCGTGAGCTGCTGGTGCCAAACATGCCATTGAAAGGGCAGCAGCTAGACAGTACTTTTTCATGTTTTATCCTTGCGCTAAAAGTTCGCTAAGTTCAATAAGAGCCGCATTGGCTCGTGAAATATAATTTGCCATTACTAATGAGTGATTTGCCACAAGTCCAAAACCACTACCATTTAAAATCATCGGACTCCAAACAGTTTCTTGGGTTGCCTCTAACTCACGAATAATCTGTTGTAAGCTAACACGGGCATTTTTCTTTTCTAATACATCAGCAAAGTCGTATTCTACAGCTTGCAAAAAATGTAATAAAGCCCAAGTTGCCCCTCGCGACTCGTAAAAAACGTCATCTATTTTCCACCATGAAGTTTTAACTTGATTCTGTAGTGGGCTATAGGTCGCTTGATGAGCTTCTTTATCACCCGCTAAATCGGTATTTAATCTATCTTGGCCAACACTTGCACTTAAACGCTGGCTTAAACTACCAAGACGTTTTTCAGCCTCTTTTAACCAACTGCGTAAATTGTCAGCACGTGCATAAAATTGACTTTCACGATCGCTTTGATCTGCAATTTGCGTTCGATAAACAATTAAAAAATCGATACCTTTTTGATATTCACTTTCAGCACTAGGCCACGCCCACGCCTCTGAGCTAATATTAAATTGTGGTTGTGCTTTTTTCAAAGCTACATGCTCAGTAGACTGAGATTGGGAACGGCTAAAATCTTTACGCATAGATAAAGCAAGATCACGAGACATCTCTAACGCCCCATACTCCCAAGCTGGCATATTATCCATAAGTATACTCGGCGGCATCATATCATTAGATAAATAACCTCCAGGCTTATTTAACAATGTACTGGTTACGTTTATTAGCGCCGATGTAGTGGTATAACCTGTAACAAGTTTTTCACCGCGTTGCTGGGCATCTTGCTTAGCTTGAGTTAAAACATTTACTCGGCTAGGCTCTGCGCTCCAATAAACAGCTAATGCGTAAAACAAAATAAATATAAGTACAATTGCCCCAATAATTTTCCCTTTATGCTGTGACATTTAACCTCCTAATGATGCGTGTGATGCTGCTTAGATTGTGGAGCTTGCTCGACCTGACTTTCTAAAGAAACAACCTGAGCTTGAGTAAAAACTCGGTTTCCATCACTAAAATATAGCGTGAGTTTTAATTCTTGCCCGGCTTTTATTGCTTCGCTTGGCTCAAACGCCATCAAATGATATCCGCCAGGTTTAAAATCGAGTTGTTGATGTGCTTTGATTAATAATGTGTCGACTTTCTGCATTTTCATCATGCCATTAACATGAGCATGCTCATGAATTTCTACACGCCCTAAACCATCAATAGCGGCTTTTGTTAGCGTTACATCAGCATTACCATGATTAACAATACTTAGGTAACCTACTGTCGATTTGCTCGCTGGCAAGAAAACTCTTACCTGCGCATTGTTTACAATGATCTCACTATCCTCATCATGGTGATGATCTGCGTGTGCTTTTACCATTGACGGAAGAAATAGGCTCATAACTAAAAGAGCCGATGAAAGTAATGTGATTAGTGGCTTAAATGTCATCTCTATCCTTGTTATAAAAAATCATTTTATTGGCTAAATTTAGCATAATTGTGAAAAAATAGTCAGTAAAATTAGCAACGCCTCCACGGTTAATCAAATTTAGCTGTTTTTTTATTATCTAAAATTAACCAACATAAGCAGGCAATGAGTAATAAAGGCCAAGCTATCATTATAGAGCCAAACAATAATGCTAAGACCACGCCCATCCCAACAATAATACCTGCCCCTAATAATCCCGCACTTACCAGAGCTATCACAGCAATAACAGCTACAACAGCAAGCAACGCACCAAATAGCTCAATACCTACCCAGCTTAAATCAGCAATAATAAGCGGTAGTTGCCATGAATCAAACTGCACCGCCTGAAATGGGCTATATATTATAAATACGATTATTAATACGCAAATTGCAATTATTTTCATGACTCCCCCACTACGCCTTAGTATCTAAGCAAAAATGTGCAGCCAAATAACCGCCACCAATAAATAATGGAAATTGAATAAAAAGCAGAATAGTCACTAATCGCGTCGCCCAGATAGGAAAGTCAAAACGACGTGCAAAACCACTACACACACCCGAAAGTTTTTTATTCACCGCGTCTTTGTACCAATTCTTTTCATTGTTATAAGTATTCATCATATTATCTCCTAAGCTGTTTGCTTCATTTTTACTTTTAATGCTGCAAATTCTTGCTCTAATGCTTCATCTTTAACTAGCGCATCAATTTGCTCTGCTGTGCTACTTTGCGTTTTAGTCATATCATAAGCATCAACTTGTGACTCTATTGACTCAACACGGCGCTCAATAACATCAAAGCGGGATAACGCATCTGCTATTTTTTCACTATTTAATTGATGATTAACACGCATTCTGGCATCAAGTAGGTTATGAACTTTTTGCAAGCTTGCCTGCTTTGCTTTTGCCTCAGTCAATTTACTTTGTAAACGCTGGGCATCGTCTTGAAGTTTCTTCAGTGAATCGGCTAATTTAACAAGCTCTGGCTCAATAGCTGCAAGCTCATCGCTTACATGTTGTTTTTCTTTTAATGCAGCAGTTGCGAGGTCATCCCTTCCTTTTGCCACAGCTAGCTCTGCTTTAGTTTGCCAGCTATCAATGCTAACTTGCTTTTGTGCTTGTTCACGCTTTAATGCCTTTTCTTCACATAGAATGACTGCAGCTGTTGAGCGACACTCATCAAGTGCTTGCTGCATTTGTTGAATAAGTAAGTTTAATAATTTTTCTGGATCTTCAGCTTTATCTAATGCCGAAACTAAGTTTGCTTGAATAAGATCTGTTACGCGGTTAATTATGCCCATGATTATCTCCTGTTGATGATGGGTGATTACAACAAGTAGATTCCAAGACTTATGCCAAGTTAGTTAATTAAAAAACTTCACATTAAAAATCAATAAATTAAACTTAATGGACAATAAAGAAAGATGACTTGGAGCTGAATATAGATGTGTCAAATTGACTAAAAAACTAACTTTTTGACTAATATTTAAGATCAAAAAAGCTGCATTAAGCAGCTTTTATACTCGAATGATAACGCCAATTAACCTGCTTACTAATTAATTACTCCGGAACGAAACTTAATGCTTTGTCCATTACTGACAAGTCAGCTTGTTTACCATGCCCATTTTCAGACAAATGACGGCGAAAGCCTCTCGCTCCCGGCTGGCCTTGAAATATACCTAACATGTGTCGTGCAATATGCCAAAAATTTGCCCCTTGCTGCATCTCTGCCTCAATATAGCCATACATTGAACGCACTACATCATGGCGAGATAAAGTGAAAGGGTGTGCATTATAGATGGCTTCATCTACTTCACTTAAAATAAATGGATTACTATAAGCCTCTCGGCCAATCATTATTCCGTCTACATATTCAAGGTGCTTTTGGCTATCAGCAATTGTTTTGACGCCGCCATTTAAGCTTAAGTGCAACTGAGGGTAATCTTTTTTAAGTTGGTAAACACGCGGATAGTCAAGGGGTGGAACTTCGCGATTTTCTTTAGGGCTTAAGCCATTTAACCACGCTTTACGAGCATGAATAATAAAATCATCACAGCCAACTTTGTGACTGGCTTCAATCAACTCACATAAAAACTCATATGAATCTTGCTCATCTATACCTATGCGGGTTTTAACCGTTACTGGTATATTCACTTCGGCCTTCATTGCTGCAACACAATCAGCGACAAGTTGCGGCTCGCCCATTAAACAGGCTCCAAACCGCCCGTTTTGAACACGGTCAGACGGACAGCCAACATTCAGATTGACTTCATCATAACCACGTTCTGCTGCCAACTTAGCGCATTTAGCAAGTGCTTGGGGATCAGAACCTCCCAATTGCAAAGCAACCGGATTTTCATGCTGATTAAAATGAAGGTAATCACCACGACCAAACAAAATTGCGCCCGTAGTAACCATCTCAGTATAAAGCACTGTGTGCTTTGTCATTTTACGATGAAAAGTACGGCAGTGGCGATCTGTCCAATCAAGCATGGGGGCAACAGAAAAGCGTCTATTCAAAGTAAAATCCTTAGGCAGCAAAACAACATTAAAAGCGCTGCATTTTACACAAATAGCGCTAGCGCTTCAATGATAAGCTCTTCGTAAATAAGGGGAAGCTTAAGTAACTGTTTATCTGTTTTCTTTTACTAGGTTTTCGTAGTTAATACCAGCTAGTTCAACGTCCATGAAATCGAGCTCATTAAAATTATCAAACTACGACCTAGATAAAATTAACCCCATACTCCGACTAATTATACTTGTTCCACTATCTCTTATTAATTTATGAACATGAGTCGCTAACCGCAATAAAAACAGGGACCGTGCCTATTGGATCAATAACAGAAAAAAAGATAAATATCGCTAAAAATTAATTCAGAGCTAGACTTCCTAAAATAAAACTGTCTAATAAAAACGCTGCAACTACAACACAATATGTTAGTATATCATGGTAGCGTAAGGATAAGAGCAGATGAATATAGAATCACTCGTTAGTAAAGCAAAACAAGTGTGTGACAATCGTGGCGCACGATTCACACCAATCCGTGAAAAAGTATTTCGCCTTCTAGCAAGTGCGCAAGGTGGTGTTGGTGCCTATGATTTATTAGAGCAATTAAAACTCACTGAATCTGGGGCAAAACCAGCGACTATTTACCGAGCTCTTGATTTTTTAGCCGAGCTGGGTTTTATTCACAAAATAGAAAGTACAAATGCATTTATGTTGTGCCATCATTTTGATCATATTCATCCGGTGCAACTTTTAATCTGTGATAGTTGTGGCTTTGTTAAAGAGCTTCATTCCACTGTTATATCACATGAGCTAAATAGCTTAGCCGGTGAAAGTGGCTTTGTTGTTTCAGGGCAAACTATTGAAGCACATGGTAGATGTGCGTCTTGTATTGAATAGTTTTGTGCAGCGGTAAAAATAGCCGCTACACTTAAATGTATAATAACAGTGTAACTGTAAACCTTAAGGGATAATTTAAATATGAATGTAGAGTTCATCAATCCTTTTCTAGCATCATTATTAAATGTATTGAGCACCATGGCGCAAACAGAATTAAAGCCTGGCAAGCCTAGAATTAAAAAAGATGAAATTGCCTGTGGTGATGTTTCAGGCCTAATAGGTATGGTTGGCCCACAAACCAGAGGCTCATTCTCGATTACTTTTGACGAAAGTTTAGCGCTTACGATTATGGAGCGAATGCTGGGTGAGCGTCCTGACTCTGTCAACGAAGAAGTCACAGATATGGTTGGTGAAATAACCAATATGGTAACAGGTGGCGCAAAAAACCTACTTGGTGAAAAAGGCTATGACTTTGATATGGCAACACCTATTGTAGTCTCAGGTTCTGAGCATACTATTACCCACAAAAGTGAAGGTGCCAAAATATTAATCCCTTTCACTTCAGACTCAGGTAATGCAAATATCGAAGTTAGCTTTGATAAACTATGAGCTGGCTACAAAAAAGCATTAATTTGAAACCTCGCTCGCGAGGTTTTCATATTATTGACGAAGACATCACATCACAACTTCCCGAATTAGCCAATTATAAAATCGGTTTACTCCATCTTTTTATACAGCACACCTCTGCAAGTTTAACAATCAACGAAAATGCAGATCCCACCGTACGTATGGATATGGAAAGCCACTTCAATAAATTCGTACCTGAATGTCAATCTTACTATCGCCACGATTATGAGGGAGATGACGATATGCCAGCCCATATTAAGGCAAGCACCTTAGGCTGTGAATTATCGATCCCTATTAGCAATGGACACCTACAGCTCGGTACATGGCAAGGTATTTACCTAGGTGAACATAGAGATCACGGCGCAAGCAGACGCATCATTGCTACTTTGCAAGGGCAACTGCGATAGTATTTAAAACATGCGAGCACTAGAGTAAAAAGCAATAAAGTTGAGTAATATAGATTAAAATTTAAACCTTCACACTTCCCCCCTTACTTTGCATATACAATCAGGTAAAGTTTTTACTTTTATTATGCAAGAAAGCTCCAGAGCAGCGTATTATTGACCAATAATGATTGAAGCGTCCAAAAACTATAATAAAAGCCTAATATAAGTAATAATCAGTTATAGACGCTTCTCAAATTGAAGGAACAGTGGCATGCTCGATTTTTGGTACAAAAAACTACCAAAACACCCAAAAGATCATAAAGACTTTTGGCGCACAAAGTTAATAGCTCACACTTTGTTATTGGCAAGCTGCTACTTTGTAATTTTAACTTTGCTGAATATCTTCTACTTTGCAAGTTACGATATTGCTTTATTTGATACTGTTGGCCTTTGTATTACATTAGCTGTTTATTCATGGTTTACTAAAACAGCTGATGTAAATATGGCTGCTTGGGCCGTGGCTATAATCATCGTTAGCTTAATTATGCTGTTTGTTATTTCTGCTGGCGGGCGGGCGCACACTTTATTTTGGGCTACTTTAATCCCTCCTTTAACATTCTTTTTAGTAGGAAGAACTTGGGGCAGTGTTCTCAGTGGCATTGCTTTTTGTATTTGTGCTTATCTCACCTACAAACAGCAACAACAAGTCATTACCATAGGACTAGGCTCTTTATTTAATGTGATTGAAGTGAGTATTGCACATATTATAGTTTTTAGGTTTTACGAAAAAACTCGCTTTTCAGCTTACCAACATCTACAAGCTCGTAATATTGAAATTCAACATTTAGCCGAAACCGATAAGCTGACAGGGCTGTATAATCGACAAAAGTTTGATCAAACTTTATCGCTGTTATTAGCTGATAATAAAGACGCTACAACATCTAATAGCTTACTAATTTGTGATATCGATCACTTTAAAAATATAAATGATACATATGGCCATCTAGCCGGAGATAATATTTTGAGTACGTTTGCCACTGTGCTCAAACACAAAATGCCAACCAATTCGTTAATTGCACGGTGGGGAGGAGAAGAGTTTACCATTATTTTACCCAACACAACTCTAACTGATGCTGCAGAACTAGCTCATGAACTGAAACAATATATTAGTGAGCAAAAATTTGAAGATTCATTTTTCACTATAAGTATAGGTTTAACAGAGTTACACTGTGATGATACTGTAAAAAGCTCTCTAGAAAGAGCTGACAGCGCACTCTTTACAGCTAAAAGCAATGGCCGTAACACCGTTTATTATAGTGATAACAATTTTAAAATTGTGGCCTACCCTAGCGCCTCGTAGGAGAGCGCTTTAGCGTCGATTGGCTTTAACGCACACCCAAAATCATCACGGCTGAAGCTATTCTCACATTTCCTAACAATACTGCCCTGCTGCAAAGCCGCAGCTCCAAGCATACTGAAAATTATACCCGCCTAGCCAACCTGTTACGTCTGTAACTTCACCAATAAAATACAAGCCTTGGGCTTTTTTAGCCTCAAAGGTTTTTGAACTAAGCTCATTAGTATCTATGCCACCCAGAGTCACCTCAGCAGTGCGATAACCTTCAGTGCCATTTGGTTTGATTTGCCAATTATGAATGTAATTAGTTAACTCATCAATTTGGCTATGAGTGAGCTGATTAACATTGCAATCAGGGATTGCTTTACTGTCATGTAAAATTTCAATAAAACGTTTTGGTAAAATAGCCGACAAACTATTTTTCAATGACTTTTGCGCTTGAGTTTCTCGCCATTGTGCTAACTGTTCTTTTAAATCAACTTCAGGTAATAGGTTAATTGTTACCGCCTGCCCCGCTCGCCAAAATGAGCTTATTTGTAAAATGGCAGGGCCCGATAACCCTCTGTGTGTAAACAGAATATTCTCTTTAAAGCTCGTTCCATTCTCACTACTTACAGCACAAGGAATACTAATACCAGACAAGCCTTCAAAGCGCTCTTTATCATGTTGGTGCAATGTAAATGGCACAAGTGCGGCCATTGTAGGTAAAACATTCAAACCAAACTGCTCAGCAATTTTATAGCCTATGGGACTAGCGCCCAGTTTTGGCATGGTTAAACCGCCAGCTGCAACCACTAGAGATTCACAATCGTAGGAGTTTTGCTCAGTGATTACTCGGTAGCCACTATCTGTTCTTGCAACACTTAATACTTCATTACGAAGCGCTATATTAGCACCCGCCCATTCGCATTCAGTAAGCAAAATATCAACGATATCTTGAGCGCTGTTATCACAAAATAACTGGCCTAGCGTTTTATGATGATAAGCCAAACCATGACGGTCAACCAACTCAATAAAATCATGCTGGGTATAACGACTTAGACACGATTTCACAAAATGATGGTTACCGCATAAATAGTTTTCAGGGCTCGCATTTTCGTTAGTAAAATTGCAGCGCCCACCACCACTAATGAGAATTTTACGACCAGGCTTTTTGCCCATATCAAGTACTGTAACACTTCGGCCACGGTAGCCAGCTTGCGCTGCACACATTAATCCAGCCGCTCCGGCGCCAATCACTATTACATCAACTTGGGTCATTTAATTATCTCGAGCAAAATTTTCTAGATTATAACAAATTTAGAGCAATACCATGAGTTGAATTTAATTACTGTGTTATTCGCAATAAAATAAACAAATAACTCTCAACACGCCAAAAGCCAGCACTTTATAACTAATACACAATAAAAAACAACGACTAAATATCCATTTAGCCATATAAGCATCCCTATATAACCAAATTCGAGACAATCATAATAAAACGTTATTTTAACTATTTTAACAGATCATTTACTTTTGTTCCCCTTCACGATAATTCATTGCGAAGAAAAACCATAACAATCTAGGGATAATTATGACAACTACAACAGGTTTCAAAAAATGTGCGATAGCACTTACATTAGGCACACTCTTTAGCGCAACCACCAGTATGGCAAATCCAAGTCAAGCAATTATGCCATCAATGGCTGAAACAGCGGCAAAACTTCAAGGCCAAGACCCTTTAGGTACTCGCTTTATTATTAAATATAAAAACAATAGTAGCGAAATGGCAACACTTTCTACCGCAGATACCAGCCCACAAATAATGAATAAGAAAGCACAGGGCTTTGTTAAAAACTTTACCAGTAAAAAAGGCAAAGTTAAGGCGCAGTATATACGTGCAATGGCCTTGAGTAATCACCATGTTATGCGTGCCGAGAAAAAGCTAAGTCCTGATGAAGCACAAGAATATATGCAAGACGTTATCGCTTCAGGCAATGTTGAATATATTGAAATTGACCAGATGCTAAAACCATTCGCCACGCCTAATGATCCAATGTATGCCGATCAATGGCATTACTATGAGCAAGCTGGCGGCTTAAACCTACCAACAGCCTGGGATACCGCAACAGGTGCAGGAGTCACTGTTGCTGTACTTGATACTGGTTATCGTCCACATATTGATTTAAACGGTAATATTCTACCGGGTTACGATATGATTTCAGATACCTTTGTTGCCAATGACGGTGGGGCACGTGATAACGATGCTCGCGACCCAGGTGATGCGATTAGCGCAAATGAATGTGGCTACACTCATGGTGCACAAAACTCTAGTTGGCATGGTACGCATGTGGCAGGTACTGTTGCAGCTGTTTCTAATAATGGCGAAGGTGTTGCTGGTGTCGCTTATGACGCCAAAGTAGTACCTGTACGTGTACTGGGTAAATGCGGCGGCTTAACATCAGATATCGCTGACGGGATTATTTGGGCATCCGGTGGCTCAGTTTCTGGCATCCCAAGCAATGCAAACCCTGCTGATGTCATTAATATGAGTTTAGGCGGCAGTGGTTCGTGTAGCTCAACAACACAATCTGCAATTAACCAAGCTCGTGGAAATGGCACTGTCATAGTCATTGCTGCAGGTAACGATAACGATAACTCAGCTAACTACAACCCCGGTAACTGTAGCGGCGTAGTAAACGTTGCATCTGTTGGCCGTAATGGTGGCCGTGCGTACTACTCCAACTACGGTAATAATATTGATGTTGCAGCTCCTGGTGGCGCACAAAGCTTTGCAAATGATTCTGAGGGCGTACTTTCAACACATAACTCAGGTTCATCAAGCCCTTCTAGTGATAGCTATCACTATTCACAAGGTACATCGATGGCAGCGCCACACGTTGCCGGTGTTGCAGCGCTCATTAAGCAAGCTAACCCATCTGCTACACCTGATGAAGTCGAAAGCATTTTGAAATCAACAACACGTTCATTTTCAGCTACATGTACAGGTTGTGGAACGGGTATTGTCGATGCCGCAGCGGCTGTTGCAGAAGCATCGGGAGGCGCGACACCACCGGTAGGCACAAATGAGCTTCTTGATGGCCAAGCACAAACTGGTTTAAGCGGTGCAGCAAGCAGTGAAGTCTTTTACACAATGACCATACCAAGTGGTGCAAGCAATGTGACGTTCACAATGAGTGGTGGCACGGGTGATGCTGATTTATATGTGCGGGCAGGTAATGCACCAACCACTTCAACCTACGATTGCCGCCCTTATAAAGGCGGTAATAGTGAAGAGTGCTCTATCGATAATCCAACAGCTGGTACTTATCATGTAATGCTGCGAGGCTATTCTGCTTATTCTGGTGTTAGCTTAGTTGGTAATTTAACAACTACCGGTGGTGGTTCAGGCAGCCCACAAGCAGGCGGTGGTACTGTTGAAAACGTATCTGCTAATGCAGGGCAGTGGAAGCACTATACTCTTGATGTACCCGCGGGTATGGCAAGCTTTACTGTGACTACTTCTGGTGGTTCAGGCGATGCCGACTTATTTGTTAAGTTTGGTAGCCAACCGAGTGCATCAAGTTATGATTGCCGCCCTTATAAAAATGGCAATGCAGAAACTTGCACATTTAGCAATCCACAGGCCGGAACATGGCATATGAGCGTTAACGCTTATAGAACATTCTCTGGCCTTACCCTTGATGCTCAATACCAACCATAAATAAAGCGAGAGCGTCATTCAAGTCACTCTGGCATAACCAGTTTCCCCTGGTGATTTTTAGCCGAGCTTTTTTGCTCGGCTTTTTTATTAAAGCGTATTTAATACAGCTTCTGCTCGACTCACAATAAATTCCTTATCCTGCTCAACATATAAACCTATCACCGTCTGGTCGTCGATAACCATGGCATAACGTAATGAACGTACACCACCAAAGCCAGCAGTATCTTTATCAAGTCCTAGCGCTTTGGTAAAACTAGCATCACCATCAGCAAGCATATTTATTTCTTGTGCGTTATGTTGTTCACCCCACGCCTTCATAACAAAAGCATCGTTCACCGAAACACAATAGATAGCATCAATGCCCTTCGCTTTAATTTTATCTGCAAAAGTAACAAATTCAGGCAAGTGTGCATTTGAACAAGTTGGCGTAAACGCACCGGGCACTGCAAATAAAACCACTTTTTTATCTGCAAAAAGATCTTCATTTGTAAGTGTTTGCATTCCGTCATCAGTCAATTTAGTTAAACTTACAGCTGGTAAATTTTGGCCTTGAGTAATCATTTTATTTCCTTAGCTTTAGTGTGAGTAGTAAGTGTAAAACGCAAATAATAACAATGCGATGAATTTCAATAAATTAAAAAAAGGTGCTTTATAGCTAAAGCAAAAATTTCATTATTCAGAGCAAACCATTTATGTTTGCGGGTTTGACTATTTCTGATATAAGCGCGAGTTTGCATTCACTGATAAAGAGTGCGAGTTTTTCAAGATTAAAATACAAGCCAAGGTAAGGTGTTTTAAGGTGTATGTTGGCCCTGAGGGATTATGGCGCTCCTTTAACCGTGGGTATCAAATACTCAACCCACGCTACGGTGTATAGGTTGACGCTGTGCTACTCGCTAGCTTTACTCTCGCTAACTCGCTTACTATTTCACTTTACCCCAGACAACAAAAAACCCGTCACATTGCTGTAACGGGTTTCTCTTAATTGGAGCCTGGCGATGACCTACTTTCACATAACAAATGCTACACTATCATCGGCGCTGTTTCGTTTCACTACTGAGTTCGGCATGGGATCAGGTGGGTCCAAAACGCTATTGTCACCAAGCAAATTTGGT
>NZ_JASDCD010000012.1:0-142780 GCF_030408095.1 Pseudoalteromonas sp. APC 3893 | reverse complement strand
ATCGATGCGCGGTACGGGTATAAATCACACATAATAATAAGCCAGCTCCCGCAGGAAAACTGGCATGAGATGATAGGAGAATCAACTCATGCTGACGCCATTTTAGATAGGCTAATTCATGGTTCGATTAAGTTGAATTTAAAAGGAGAATCGATACGAAAACAGTTAAATAAATTGACTGATGATGATCAGTTAAGCTAATTTAAAAACGGCTCTACAAAATGATAAATCAAGTGATCAAAGCTGATGAGAATCGGTGATCAAAGTCATGAGAATGCGCAGTCATGGTTTTCCTTATTTAATTCAATTAGCTAAGTAAAAAAGCTAAATGTTGATTTTAACTCCCTGTACATTTTGTTATTTCAACAATTATATCTAATATCTGGCTATGTAGGTCAGATAAATACATATCTTACGTTTTATTTAACGAAGAATATGTTGCAGGTCTAGTAAAGGGGCAGGTTGAATTTAAATTAATTGAAAAATATAAGTTATAGATTATTTTTGGCTGATGGCTGATGGCTGATGGCTGATGGCTGATGGCTGATGGCTGATGGCTGATGGCTGATGGCTGATGGCTGATGGCTGATGGCTGATGGCCCATAAATTGATGAACTTTATGTTGAGAAAACGCCCCGCCAAAATATCCTAATGGCGGGGCGTTTGTGGTTTTTCGTGTGGAAAATAGCGCCAGCCCACACGAACTAGAACAAAAGCCCTTTTAAGCGTAGCGGTTCTAGCCCGTAACATAATGTCATTTATGGGGGGGTATTTTGATTGCATTTTTTATCCTGGAAAGCAACCGGCTTTCACTTTAATGATTGCAAAATGTATGTTTTATCCTGGCTTTGTTATGTTGTTTTGATTGCAAAATATGCTCTGCCGGTTTATCCTGGCTGTTCATTATGATTGCAAAGGATACTAAAATGGCTATTACATACCGCCCAAATGATGAAGTTATTAATGAACTTGAGCGCCTAAAGGGTAGGCTAAATATTAATACTTCGACTAAGTTAATTGATTTTCTGATACTCGAATATCAAAAAACACAAACTGAAATTAGTAATTTAAAGGCTGATAATTACCGATTACGTAATCAACTCGATGATAAAAATGATGCCATTGATGATTTCAAAACTGCATTTAATAGGCTCATGGATTAATTTCACATGGCGACAGCCGATAGCGAAGCGGAAACCTAACCCATCTAAATCATATCGATATTGTTTTGGCTGCACTGGCTAAAGCAATATCACTAAATTAAATCGCCCCTCTGATAAACCAATCCCATATTTGAAATAAAACCGATGTACCGAAATAGGCACAGCTGTTTAAGAGTCCACATACTTTAATAGTGGACTCTAGTCTCATTTTGACATTCTTTATATCTCATTAAATATATAAAACATGCGCAATGCATTGTTTTATATATTTATTTTTGTTTTTTAAATTGGTTTTTATTTTGCTTTAAAGTAAAGACAAAATAAATACATATTCAATACAAAATAAAGTCAACGTATATACAAATATATTGACTTACTAAATCTAAGTGTTATTTTGTATATACATTGTAAGTATTAATTGGGTAGTATCCATGTCTGAAAAAACAACTTTGTGTAATTTTAGGGTTAACTCAAAGCTTAAAAACGATTTTTCTGAGCTGTGTAAAGCGAGTCATTCAAACATCAGTAATGAACTCCGGGGCTTTATCAATCGATCTGTTCTATCTGGTAGGCTTAATTATGATTCACCTTCATTATCGTCTTACGGTAAATCGGCAAATCATTCACAAAAATCTAGAGCAGTTTCTGCCTTGAGTAATATAACCCAACTCAATAAGTATCGAGGGCAAAATGAACAACCATCGGTTGAGCCTGATACTACAAATGATTTCTATCAAGAGGATTTTGAACTGGATTCTAGTTGCAATTTTAAGCTAGATTCAGAGTTAAAAGAGGGCTTTTTGATGCTTTTTCCTAACACTAAATTAAGTGCTGAGTTAAAGCGATTCATGAGTCATATTGTACGTAGTAGTAAGTAAGATTGCCCATACAGGTGCTGGAACACCTGCATAGGCTAAACACATTAAAACTTGAGGATTTAACATGTCTAATAACAATACCATTTTACCAAATACAAGCAACATAGCGCCAGCTCACGAGGACGCTATCCATAAATTAATTTCATGCGAAAATATTAAGAATTTGGCCGCTTCACACTCCGAATTGTGTAATGGCATTTATGCCGTCCTAAATGGTGGTTCTGACTTCACTGAAATAGAGCCTTTATTCCATCGCTTGATAGACCAATCATCAGAAATTGAATCGCTAATTAACGTTAAATTATCGCTTGAATCAGAACATGTAAATTAATATGGGAGGGGCCCGCGACGCGGGAGGGCCTTGTATTAATTACGTGTTTTACTATGAACCGGTATCAATATTATTTCCTGTTCATATCTGTCAAATTTGATAATAAAGTAATCCGCCAAGCGAAGCCTGAGCGTAGCGGGTTACTTTTTTAGCAGTTATTAAATTCCTTCCTAAAAAGCTTTATTCTGCCATTTTATAAATTAGCCCTTAACAGACAGCCAGAAAGGCGAGCTCCGAGCCTCTGACTGCCTGTAAGGGCTTTTAAATAAACATTTAATATCTACTACCACTAACAACCCATAAATTGATGAACTTTATGTTGAGAAAACGCCCCGCCAAAATATCCTAATGGCGGGGCGTTTGTGGTTTTTCGTGTGGAAAATAGCGCCAGCCCACACGAACTAGAACAAAAGCCCTTTTAAGCGTAGCGGTTCTAGCCCGTAACATAATGTCATTTATGGGGGGGTATTTTGATTGCATTTTTTATCCTGGAAAGCAACCGGCTTTCACTTTAATGATTGCAAAATGTATGTTTTATCCTGGCTTTGTTATGTTGTTTTGATTGCAAAATATGCTCTGCCGGTTTATCCTGGCTGTTCATTATGATTGCAAAGGATACTAAAATGGCTATTACATACCGCCCAAATGATGAAGTTATTAATGAACTTGAGCGCCTAAAGGGTAGGCTAAATATTAATACTTCGACTAAGTTAATTGATTTTCTGATACTCGAATATCAAAAAACACAAACTGAAATTAGTAATTTAAAGGCTGATAATTACCGATTACGTAATCAACTCGATGATAAAAATGATGCCATTGATGATTTCAAAACTGCATTTAATAGGCTCATGGATTAATTTCACATGGCGACAGCCGATAGCGAAGCGGAAACCTAACCCATCTAAATCATATCGATATTGTTTTGGCTGCACTGGCTAAAGCAATATCACTAAATTAAATCGCCCCTCTGATAAACCAATCCCATATTTGAAATAAAACCGATGTACCGAAATAGGCACAGCTGTTTAAGAGTCCACATACTTTAATAGTGGACTCTAGTCTCATTTTGACATTCTTTATATCTCATTAAATATATAAAACATGCGCAATGCATTGTTTTATATATTTATTTTTGTTTTTTAAATTGGTTTTTATTTTGCTTTAAAGTAAAGACAAAATAAATACATATTCAATACAAAATAAAGTCAACGTATATACAAATATATTGACTTACTAAATCTAAGTGTTATTTTGTATATACATTGTAAGTATTAATTGGGTAGTATCCATGTCTGAAAAAACAACTTTGTGTAATTTTAGGGTTAACTCAAAGCTTAAAAACGATTTTTCTGAGCTGTGTAAAGCGAGTCATTCAAACATCAGTAATGAACTCCGGGGCTTTATCAATCGATCTGTTCTATCTGGTAGGCTTAATTATGATTCACCTTCATTATCGTCTTACGGTAAATCGGCAAATCATTCACAAAAATCTAGAGCAGTTTCTGCCTTGAGTAATATAACCCAACTCAATAAGTATCGAGGGCAAAATGAACAACCATCGGTTGAGCCTGATACTACAAATGATTTCTATCAAGAGGATTTTGAACTGGATTCTAGTTGCAATTTTAAGCTAGATTCAGAGTTAAAAGAGGGCTTTTTGATGCTTTTTCCTAACACTAAATTAAGTGCTGAGTTAAAGCGATTCATGAGTCATATTGTACGTAGTAGTAAGTAAGATTGCCCATACAGGTGCTGGAACACCTGCATAGGCTAAACACATTAAAACTTGAGGATTTAACATGTCTAATAACAATACCATTTTACCAAATACAAGCAACATAGCGCCAGCTCACGAGGACGCTATCCATAAATTAATTTCATGCGAAAATATTAAGAATTTGGCCGCTTCACACTCCGAATTGTGTAATGGCATTTATGCCGTCCTAAATGGTGGTTCTGACTTCACTGAAATAGAGCCTTTATTCCATCGCTTGATAGACCAATCATCAGAAATTGAATCGCTAATTAACGTTAAATTATCGCTTGAATCAGAACATGTAAATTAATATGGGAGGGGCCCGCGACGCGGGAGGGCCTTGTATTAATTACGTGTTTTACTATGAACCGGTATCAATATTATTTCCTGTTCATATCTGTCAAATTTGATAATAAAGTAATCCGCCAAGCGAAGCCTGAGCGTAGCGGGTTACTTTTTTAGCAGTTATTAAATTCCTTCCTAAAAAGCTTTATTCTGCCATTTTATAAATTAGCCCTTAACAGACAGCCAGAAAGGCGAGCTCCGAGCCTCTGACTGCCTGTAAGGGCTTTTAAATAAACATTTAATATCTACTACCACTAACAACCCATAAATTACGTTATGTTAAATTACGTTAAGTAAATTAAAGTGGGCGTAATCCATACAAACTAGCCCACTTTTAGAAGGGTTTTAAATGTTTAGTTTAGCTCAGAATCTACCCAAAACTTAGTGCCTTTTAATACAGCTTGTAATGCCAGGCCATTTTCGGTTAATGAATAAACAGTTACTTGATCTGCAATGGCTTCTGCCACTATAGCTCCACCTTGATCTTGGTATTTCGCTGCTGCATCGGCATTTCCACCAAAGGCCCAACCATGTTCAACAAAACGGTTTAGTGCAGCTTGATCATGAAAAACCATAACTACATTAAAATCTTTTACACCTAAACCAAGCCCTAAACCGGCTTCACCCATATTCATATAGGTTGATTTACCTGTTAAGTTATTTTTTACTACACCATAACCACCACCAAAGCTGGCAAGCACAACATTTACATTCGCGTTATCGAATACAGCATAACCTGCAGAACCAGCTATTTGCTGTTTTACATCGGGCTTTTCTGTATATAATTTAGCTAACGTATCAGCACGCATATTTTGTACTAAAGTGCGTTTTTCACTTGGTGAAGCGCTACCTGTTGTAGCACACCCAGATAATACTAAAATTAGAGCAGCTAAACTTAAAACAATAAACTTTTTCATATGCTTTCCTTAAATACCGACAACAGCAAAGAGATAATTAATAATTTAGAACTGCTTAATGTCCAATACTAGACAGTATCGGACTTTAAGATTAAACTGTAACTAATTTATTTTAATAGAAATTAGCTCAATATGCTTGTTGCTTTGGTCGATACATTAAAACAATTACGGTATCAAATTGCTCATCTCGAAGATGATACTTTGCAATCTGAATACCCAGAACTTGCCACCTTTATACAGCAAGTTGGCTTGACTGTCGCTGAATCAAAAGTTGAGTTGGTATTTTTATACCAATTTTTATATGTATATGGCCGTAAATCCGAAGCAACCTATAACCGATTTAGAAATGAACTTGAACGGTTTTATTTATGGTCTTGGCTAATCGCTGAAAAATCAGTTTTCGAATTAAGACGTGAAGATATTGAAAGCTATGTAGATTTTATGGTTGAGCCAGATCCTGCTTGGTCAACTACTTCAGTGCAATGGCGCTATAAAGACGAGCAAGGAATACGCAGGTTAAACGAAAACTGGCGCCCTTTTATGCGTAAAGAATCCATTGCTAGCCAACAAACCTTAGCTGCAATGTTCACCGCCCTGAATGTATTTTATAAATTTGCAATTTTAGAAGAAAAGACATTTGCTAACTTTGTTCCTGTAGTTAAAAAAAATAGCCCTTACTTAGTTGTGCAATCGCAAATTAAAATACCAGATACGCTAAGTGACATTCAATGGGAGTATGTATTCGGTGTTACGCGCGACAAATGTGAACAGCAACCAGACTTTGAAAGAAATCTTTTTACTTTAGCCTGCTTAAAAGGATTATATTTACGGATTTCAGAATTATCAGAGCGTCCACAATGGTCACCTGTAATGTCACACTTTTGGCAAGATAACGATGGCTTCTGGTTTTTACGAATAATGGGTAAAGGTAATAAATTAAGAGACGTTACACTTAGTGAAGATTTTATTGAATATTTAAAGCGCTATCGACTTTATCGTGGTTTAACTGCCCTTCCCCGCGTTGATGAGTCAGATCCATTGGTGCATAAAATTCGTGGTCAAGGTGGGATGACTGTTAGGCAAATACGTCGGTTAGTTCAACAAAGTTTTGATTTAGCAAAGCAATCTTTATTAGAAGATGGTTTTACTGATGATGCAGAACAATTAGAGTCGGCTACTGCTCACTGGCTACGCCATACTGGTGCTACTCATGATGCTCAAACTCGGCCTTTAAAACATTTATCTGAAGATTTAGGTCATGCAAAAATAGCGACGACTGATCAAATTTATATTCAAACAAATATAAAAGAACGTGCGAAATCTGGTATTAAAAGGAAAATTTGATGGAATACTTTGTATTGGCAAGTGTCGGCTTGGCTTTTTTAGCCTATTCGATTTCTATTAGACAGCTTGAAATTGTCGAAGTAACTGGCCCTATGTTTTTTGTTTTAGTTGGAATGCTGATTGCGTTTTTTATACCTGAAGCTCCAAACGAATCAAAATACTTGAGTGCTGATCTGGATAAGTTATTACCTTTAATAGAATTAACTTTGAGCATTTTTTTATTTACTGATGCAGCAAAAACTAAACTTTCTGTTTTAAAACATAGCTTTCAATACCCTAGCCTATTATTGTTTTTAGCCTTACCTCTGACTTTATTTTCAGGGATTACGGTTGCGAGCTTTATGTTTACAGAGTTAACTTTAGTGCAAGCTGCGTTAGTTGCGATTATTTTAACACCAACAGATGCAGCATTAAGTAAGGGTTTATTAAATAGTAAACAAGTGCCAGAAAAAATACGTGAAGGAATTAATACTGAAAGCGGTTTAAATGATGGTTTGTGTGTTCCTGTATTTTTACTTTTAATGCTATTAGCACAAGAACCTGAAAAATCATTTTCAATTTTATCAGTTGCAGAGATATTTGTTCGGGAACTTGGCCTTGCACTATTTATTGCATTCACAGCCATGGCTGTGTTTATTCCTCTAATTAAGTTTGCCATGCAACGACATTATTTTTCGAATAACACCAGCCCTTTTTTGGTTATTGGTATGGCGATGGCAATTTTTTCTATTGCCCAAAGTGTTCATAGTAGTGGCTTTATAGCTGTATTTGTAGCAGGATTAATTTTTGATAGATTTACAGAGCAAGACTTAAGAGAAAAGCTTGTTGAAGACAGTGAACACATTGCCGATTTTACTGGATTACTAATTTGGTGTTTGTTTGGTTTTGTTTGTAGTTATTTAGTTTTCCCAAAACTGAATTGGCAGATAGCTTTGTTTGCAATATTAAGTGTTACTGCTTTGCGCATTATACCTGTGATGCTTAGTTTGCAATTTACAAATTTAAAAATTAAAGATCGTTTTACCTTCGCTTGGTTTGGCCCGAGAGGTTTAGCATCAATCGTATTTACTATGATGATAATTGACACGCAAATTGAAAATAAATTACAGGTTGCGACTATCGCGATGACAACAATTTTATTTAGTGTATTTATTCATGGCATGAGTACCAAGCCAATTGCTGACAGTTATAAAAAATAAATTTAATTTAAAAGCGGTAAGTAAAGTATTACCGCTTTTAAAATTACTTATAGTATTTGAGCGAGTAACTCAATGGGATGTTTTGGTTTAAACTTTTCATAACGCTTAACCTGGCTACGACACGAAAAACCGGTTGCAAGTAATTGTTCAGGTTTGTTCTTTTTGATAACAGTTTGCCAACTCATTTCATAAAGTGCCCGTGAGTTACTTTGGTTTTGTGCTTCGTGGCCATAGGTTCCTGCCATGCCACAACATCCTGTTGTAGTTGTATTTAATGACAAACGTAAATCAGAAAATATATTTTGCCAAACATTAGCTGCTTTTGGTATGGCTGTTGTTTCTGTGCAGTGGCTTAATAAAGTAAACTGTGTGTCGTTTGTGATTTTATTTGCCAATGGTTTGAATGACTGAGTTGCTAACCATTCATGAGCAAGTAAAACTTCAAAGTCACCACGTAGTTCACCTAATATAGAATTATATTCATCGCGATAGCACATAACTAAAGATGCATCTAAACCAACAAGTGGAGCGTTAATTTCAGATAATGAATTTAAAAATTGCGCAGCATTTTTTGCAGTGCGTTTAAATTCATTTAAAAAACCTTTAACGTGCTGTGGTTTACCATTTGGTTTAAACGGTAATAAAATTGGTTTTTTGCCAAGCGCTATGATCACCTTAATAAAGCTCTCTACTAATTCTGCTTCATAAAAACTGGTAAATGGATCTTGAACAATTAATACATATTCATTTTGTTCTGCACTAGAAAGTGCTGATAGTTTTTCAAAATTAAAATTATGCGCTTTACCTATACGTTTTGTTAAACGTGGCGAGCTTAGTGTTGGAGTATCTACATAGCCAACCGTTTTTTTTATTAAAGACGAAACCAATTTTGTATTTACAATTGGGTTTATAACTTTTGAAAATGATGCCATCACCGGAGCACTGTTTTCAATGTTGGCTACAAGGTAATCTTTAAGTGGCCTTGCATAATAACTATGATAATAATTTAAAAACCGTGATCTAAATGTTGGCACATCAACTTTTATTGGGCACGCGGTAGTACATGCTTTACAAGCTAAACACTCATCCATTGATTCTTTTACTTCGTGAGAAAAATCATAAACGCCTTTATTTTTATTGCGGTTATGTTGATAGCGTTCCCACCAAGTGATCACTTCACCTTCATTAAGTTGCTTTTCTACTTCGAGTAAATCAATGTCTTTAGATTCTTGTAAACGTAACCACTCGCGCATTAAACTTGCACGCCCTTTAGGCGAATTGCGACGGTCTCCAGTTACTTTGTACGATGGGCACATCGGTGATTTTTCATCGTAATTAAAGCAAATGCCATTACCGTTGCAGGTCATAGCATTGTTAAAACTGGTTTTTACATCAACCGATATTTGCTTATCGAACCACGAACGCTTTTGTCCATCAACACTGACAAGTGAGTCTTCACTTTCAATAGGAGTACATATTTTACCGGGGTTTATCCGATTATGCGGATCAAAAGCAGCTTTTATGATGCGTAATTGTTTAAACAGGTGATCACCAAAAAATTCAGGACCATATTCACTGCGGTAGCCTTTGCCGTGCTCGCCCCACATTAGCCCGCCATATTTTGCAGTGAGTTTTACTACATCATCAGATATTACACGTAATAACTGTTCTTGTTTTGGGTCACACATATCTAGCGCTGGACGTACATGCAATACCCCCGCGTCCACATGGCCAAACATACCATATTGTAAGTTATGGCTATCGAGCAACGCTCTAAATTCGACGATAAAATCAGCTAAATTTTCAGGTGGGACAGCAGTATCTTCTGCAAAGGCCAATGGTTTTTGTGAGCCTTTAACATTGCCAAGTAAGCCGACTGATTTTTTTCGCATACCGTAAATTTTTAGAATGTCGGTCTTATCACTGGTTAGTTGATATCCAATAACACCATTAGTTTGATTTTTGACACATTCATCTAGTAAACGGCACAAGGTGTCTACTTTATCTTTGATATCTTTAGGCGAGACTGCATTAAACTCAACCATGTTGAGCCCTTGCATATCTTTATTTTCAACATCTGTTATTAAGTCCGATACTGAATGCCATACAATATCTTGTCGTGCTAAGTTCAGAACTTTACTATCGACCGTTTCTACTGATGTGGCACGGGCTTCGACTAAAAAAGGAGAATGGCGTAGCGCAGAATCAAAACTATCATATTTAATATTTATTAGGGTTTTGAATTCGGCGATCGATGTGATGTTAAGTTTTGCTTCAGTAACAATACCGAGTGACCCTTCAGAACCGGTGATCAAACGACTCATATCAAAAGTTTGTAAGTCATCACTTAGCACATGCTCTAGGTCATACCCGGTTAAAAACCTATTTAAACGAGGAAATTTTTGTAATATAGAATCACGGTTATCCAAACAAACATTTAATACAGTGGCGTATAAATTACCAATGACGGTGTCTTGCTCAGCAATTAATTTTGCTTTATCAATGGCGATTGGGTTTGTAGTCATTTGTGTGCCATCGACCAAAAAGGTGGTTAAGCCTAAAACATGGTCACTTGTTTTACCATAAACGAGAGAACCTTGGCCTGACGCGTCAGTATTAACCATGCCACCTATTGTTGCGCGATTACTGGTCGATAAATCTGGGGCAAAGAAAAAACCATATGGGCGTAAAAAGTCATTAAGTTGATCTTTTATTACACCGGTTTGCACACGAACCCAGCCTTCATCTGTATTTATTTCTAAAATCTCACGCATGTAACGAGATAAATCAACAACAATGCCAGGCGTTAAAGATTGGCCATTAGTTCCTGTTCCTCCACCGCGTGGGCCGAAGGTTAATGACAGGAATGGATCTTGTGCAGCAGTTTGGAGGGCTATTTGAATATCTTTTTCAGATTTAGGAAAAATCACCCCCTGTGGAATTTGCTGATAGATACTGTTGTCGGTTGATGCAGTAAGGCGTGTACCATAAGTTGCATCCGTATCTCCGGAAAATCCCTTGTTAGTGATTGTTTCTAAATAACTTACTACTAATTCGCTGGCGCTATCTTGTTGACTTATTGTTGCTATCATGACGGTGATAAATTAAGACATTTGTTACATTATACCATGCAAATAGCGATAGAAAATTGATGTTTTTACAGTTTGTAACACTCTTTTTATCGTATTTAGCCGTGTATTAATTATACTCAATTTAGTGAATTGAATGACGAGTTATAAAATATGAAAAAATGTTTGTTAATTTTACTTGGTAGCTTTTTCATGCTGCTAGGATTGTTTTTTGCGGTTGTGCCTGGTCCATCATTAATACTTTTTATTGCGGGCTTAATGTGTTTTTCGTTTTACTACCCTAAAGCACGGCATTACCTAAGTTTATGCCAGAAAGCGTTAACAAAATCATGCGCATTTTTAGACAAAAAATTAGCTCGCTAATTTAATAAAAATAATTGAGTAAACAAAAATGCCAGCAATATAGCTGGCATTTTTTATCAATATAATGGATTAACTTGCTAGTTTTTTAGCAAGGTATAACCATGTTTCAAGCACTGTATCTGGGTTAAGAGAAACAGAATCTATACCCTGCTCTACTAACCATGCAGCAAAGTCTTCATGGTCAGATGGGCCTTGGCCACAAATACCCACGTATTTACCTTTTGCTTTGGCAGTTTGAATAGCCATAGATAAAAGCTTTTTAATAGCTGGATTACGCTCATCGAAAAGGTGTGCTATTAAGCCTGAATCTCGGTCTAGTCCAAGCGTTAACTGGGTTAAATCGTTAGAACCGATAGAAAAACCATCAAAGTGTTCTAAAAATTCTTCAGCTAAAAGTGCATTAGAAGGAAGTTCACACATCATGATTACTTTTAAGCCATTTTCGCCACGTTTAAGGCCATGCTCTTCAAGTAATTCAATTACACGTTTACCTTCTTCAAGAGTACGTACGAATGGGATCATGATTTCTATGTTTGTCATGTCCATTTGATTGCGAACACGTTTTATTGCTTCACATTCAAGAGCAAAACAGTCGCGGAAATCTTCCGAGATATAACGCGCAGCACCACGAAAACCAATCATTGGGTTTTCTTCTTCTGGCTCGTATTGTTGTCCGCCAACTAAGTTTGCGTATTCGTTTGATTTAAAATCAGACATTCGAACAATTACACGCTCTGGTGCAAAAGCACAACCTAGTGTTGAAATACCTTCAACAAGTTTAGAAATATAAAACTCTACTGGCGAATCATAGCCGGCAATCATGTCGGTAATTTCTTCTTTTAATGCATCAGTTTGAGCATCAAAATTAAGCAGTGCCTTAGGGTGAACGCCAATCATACGATTAATGATAAACTCAACACGGGCTAAACCAACACCAGCGTGCGGTAAGCGTGCAAAGTCAAATGCGCGATCTGGGTTACCAACATTCATCATAATTTTCATTGGTAATTCTGGCATTTTATCTACACGTGAAGTGAGGACTTCAAAATCTAAAATACCTTCGTAGATGAAACCGGTATCACCTTCAGCACAAGAAACAGTAACTTCTTGCCCAGCTGTGATTAGGTCGGTAGCATTACCACACCCCACTACTGCTGGAATACCAAGTTCACGTGCAATAATTGCAGCATGACATGTACGACCACCACGATTTGTAACAATCGCTGCAGCACGCTTCATGATTGGTTCCCAATCTGGATCTGTCATATCAGTGACTAAGATATCGCCTACTTGTACCTGATCCATTTCATCGATTGAATTCAATACACGAACGGTTCCTGAACCAATCTTATGGCCTATGGCGCGCCCTTCAACAACAACATTGCTGCTGCCGTTTAATTGGAAGCGCTCCATTACGTTTGTGTCTTCGTTTGAACGAACTGTTTCTGGACGCGCTTGAACGATATATAGTTTACCGTCGTTACCGTCTTTGGCCCACTCGATATCCATCGCGCGGCCGTAATGTTTTTCAATGATCACAGCTTGCTTAGCAAGTTCTTCTACTTCAGCATCTGTTATTGAGAATTTGTTAGAAAGTGCGTTATCAACATCTACAATTTCAACTTGCTTGCCATGAGCTTCATCATCTGAATAAATCATTTGAATAGCTTTAGAACCGATATTACGGCGTACAACTGAAGGCTTACCTTTAGCAAGAGTTGGTTTGTGTACATAAAATTCGTCAGGGTTAACTGCACCCTGTACAACCATTTCACCTAAACCATAGCTTGATGTTACAAAAACAACATCTTCAAAACCAGATTCAGTATCAATACTGAACATTACACCTGATGCTGATTTATCTGAACGAACCATGCGCTGGATACCCGCAGATAAAGCAACGCCACGATGATCATATCCTTGGTGTACACGGTATGAAATTGCACGATCATTAAATAAAGAAGCGAATACATGTTTAATGGCGACCATTACGGAGTCTATACCACGAACATTTAAGAAGGTTTCTTGCTGACCTGCAAATGATGCATCAGGCATATCTTCGGCAGTTGCAGATGAACGAACTGCGAATGAAACATCAGCTGCTGTATCGCCGTGGAGTTGGCTATAAGCTTCGCGGATTGCTTGGTCTAAATTAGGTTGGAATGGTGTGTCGATAATCCATTGGCGGATATCTGCACCTACTTTAGCTAGGGTGTTTACATCATCAACATCAAGTGTGTCTAAGATGTCATGGATTTTTGCATTGAGTCCTGATTGTTCTAAAAACTCATTAAAAGCGTCAGCAGTTGTTGCAAAACCACCAGGGACTTGCACACCAGCGTTAGCTAGGTTTGAAATCATTTCACCGAGTGAGGCATTTTTACCACCAACACGTGGAACATCTTGCATACCAAGCTCTTGATACCAGAGAACGTATTCTTGCACGGGATCTTTCTCCAAAAAAACAAATTGTAGTATTAACTGTGAGAGTTAAGAAAGAAAACCTTCTAAAAAGGTCACCTTCATTCTACACTGGCAACAGTCCTTACGTAAACCGTATAGGGGCTCAATTTACTACAATAGGTAATAAAAAGGTTAATATGAGAACTGCATTTTATATTTCTGATGGCACAGCCATTACTTCAGAGGTATTTGGCCATGCGACACTGTCGCTATTTCCGGTCGAATTTAATCATAAAACAATCCCGTTCGTAGAAACAGAACAAAAAGCGAACGAAGTTAGACAGTTAATAGATAAAACAGCTCAACGAGATGGCGAGCAGCCTTTTGTGTTTTATACTTTTGTAAATCATGAATTGAGTGAAATTATTAGTTCTTCGTGCGCTGTTTGTTATGATTTTTTATCAACTTACAGTGATAAAATAGGTAAAGAGTTAAATGTTGCGCCAGTCCCAAAAGTCCACCGAACACATTCAATGCATGAAAAAAGCTATGATTTCAGGATTGATGCAGTCAATTATGCATTAACAAATGATGATGGTGCCAATATAAAAAATTATGCTGAGGCAGATATTATATTAGTTGGTGTTAGTCGAAGTGGTAAAACGCCGACTAGTTTATATCTTGCGTTGCAATTCGGTATTAAAGCAGCAAATTACCCTTTAACTGAAGACGATTTAGAAACAGGCAAATTACCCGAATGTTTAACCGCTTATAAGCATAAACTATTTGGTTTAACAATTGACCCTGTTCGACTCGCCGATATAAGACAAAGGCGAATGGCTAATTCGAAATACGCTTCGTTAAAACAATGTAGAATTGAAGTACGTGAAGTTGAGATGCTGTATAAAAAACATAAACTGGCTTATTTAAACTCTACCCACCACTCTGTTGAAGAAATTTCAGCTAAGATTATATCTGATACGAACCTTGAGCGACGTAAGTACTAACTTATTTAATTTCAAGTACAGATATCGGACATAAAAAAAGCCACTTCAAAGTGGCTTTTTACTTTTGAAAAATATTATTTACGTGCGTCTTTTAGTAAGTCAGCTACTAAAAAGCCAAGCTCTAAAACTTGATCTGCGTTCAAACGTGGGTCACATTGAGTACGATAGCGTTGTGCTAAGTCATCATCAGATAGACCATAAGCACCACCGGTACATTCAGTTACGTGTTGACCTGTCATCTCTAGGTGAACACCGCCTGCATATGAACCTTCAGCTTTATGAACAGCAAAGAACTGACTGATCTCACGCAGGATATTATCAAAACTACGGGTTTTATAACCAGATGTCGCTTTTTCAGTATTGCCGTGCATTGGATCTGAGCTCCAAATTACTTTGCGACCTTCCTGTTGTACTTTACGTACAAGCGCTGGTAGTTTTTCTGGCAGTACGTCTGCACCCATACGCGTTATAAGTGTAAGGCGACCTGGAATATTATCTGGGTTTACTGCATCAATTAAACGGATAAGTTCATCTGGGTCCATACCTGGGCCAACTTTGACGCCAATTGGGTTTTTAATCCCTTTGAAGAACTCAATATGTGCGTGGTCAAGCTGACGAGTACGTTCACCAATCCAAACAAAGTGAGCAGAACAATCATACCAGTCACCTGATAGATGATCACGACGTGTAAGTGCTTCTTCATAACCTAGCAATAATGCTTCATGAGACGTATATAAGTCTGTTTCTTTTAAGCTTGGGGCGATTGATGAGTTAATACCACATACTTCCATGAACTCTAATGCATCTTGTATTTTATCAGCAAGCTGTTGGTATTTAGCTTTTAATGGATTTGCTGCAACAAAGCCCATGTTCCAACGGTTAACTTGATGTAGATCAGCTAGGCCACCTTGAGCAAA
Source organism: Pseudoalteromonas sp. APC 3893 (assembly GCF_030408095.1). Taxonomy (NCBI): domain Bacteria; kingdom Pseudomonadati; phylum Pseudomonadota; class Gammaproteobacteria; order Alteromonadales; family Pseudoalteromonadaceae; genus Pseudoalteromonas; species Pseudoalteromonas sp. APC 3893. The sequence goes on along the minus strand of NZ_JASDCD010000012.1, from coordinate 127,065 downwards.
CGCACGAAGTAAGTTAAGGGTTGCTGCACTGTGATGATAAGCCGTCATTAGACGTTGAGGATCTGGAATACGTGCTTGTTCAGTAAACTCGAAGTTATTAATGATATCACCACGGTACGATGGTAATGATATGCCATTAATTGTTTCCATATCGGCTGAACGCGGCTTCGCGTATTGACCCGCCATACGCGCAATTTTAACTACCGGACATTTCCCACCATACGTGAGAACAACTGCCATCTGTAAAATTGTTTTAAATGTGTCACGAATATTGGCTGCATTAAAATCACTAAAAGATTCTGCGCAATCACCACCTTGAAGTAAAAAGGCACGACCTTCACACACATCTTCTAGTTGTTTAAAAAGGCTACGTGTTTCTTCAGCAAATACTAAAGGTGGTGCACTTTTTAACTGCCCTTCAACTGTTTTAAGGGCTTCTTGATCTGGGTACTGTGGCTGCTGAAGTATAGGGAGTTCTCTCCAGCTATTTGGGTTCCACGACTGCATAAAATTTCCTCATTCCTACTATTACCTGATAAACAGAAATTAACGTATGCAGCCCCCCTGTTCAAGGACTATATTCGCGTATTATCAATTATTTAGTTATGAGATAAATTAAAAGGTAGTTTTAAACTCTTCTTAAATCGTCAATCGGGTTTAATTAGTGATTTTGATTAAGTTAAGGCTATGATATTAAACCCTTAAATTTATACTTGTAGTGCACATATGTTTCTACGGAGATGAGTTTTATTTTAACGCCCATAAAGAACACATCATACTTATACCGTGGTTGAGTGTAACCTTAACTGTACAGTTGGATTTAAATTAATTTATTAAGAAATGGAATGCGTATGATTTTTGTGGTAATGGGCTGGTTATTCGAAACGCATATAGACAAATAACGAGTGAAAAAAAGGTCTTTCAGTCGAAGTCTACGAGTTCATTTATATATGTAACACACGAGTTAATTTGAACTGCAGACTTAGGCAGCACTAAAATTGCTTATTAATTTTAAATTATGTGACATCTAACTCATATCACAAAGTAACACCTATCAACACATCTTTTAGTTGAATAAATATAGTTTCAACATTAGAGTTGCTCTAGCGTAACCTTAAAGGTTATTGGATCTCAAGAAAACTTAAAGTTGCACTCTGTTAATGATCAAATAGTTGCGCCAATAAAACATGACCAAAACAAAACTCACGTGCAGATTAACCAAATTACAAATTCTACTCCATTGTCTCGCTATCGTTTCTCTATTAAAGCTGTATTAAAAATCTTCACTTACCCACAGCTATACATGATGAATTCTCGATGGCTTTTATAGGTCGCTTTACTGCTATTAGTTCTGCTGCTATCGAGTTGCATGTTACCTTGACCTATTTAACAAACAACCTTGTTAAATAGACGTCAACTTTGATGTTGAAACTGAGCGAGCCTTTTTACCTCGCAGACAAACGTTTAAAGATACGTTATTACTTACTGACATAGAGTGCTTTGAACAAGTATCTCAAGATGGCGGGTACTTTTGTCAGAGAAAATAAAAACGTCAAGCAATCGTTTCATCTGTTTATTCCGTGGGTATAGAGCCCAAAGAAATTAAACTCAATACGTTTCTTTATAAATTCGTAAGCCAGCGAGTTGAATTAACAGTACGCTCAAAGAAGACTAGACCAGAGGTACAGACTTATCTATTTTCCAGATTTTTTTTTACTAATTTAAAAGAAGCTATCACACGAGATCCTCATATCCCCAAATTATTGGTTTGGTAGAGCATATTGCAAACACTGAACAAGCGTCATATCTTCCAAAGTGCAGTAATGATGTTTAAGTGTCTGATTTCGATATTAAGAGCGAGTAAGTCCAGTTGTCTATAGTCACCGTATACTTAAGTTGCTAGCGGTAATCCATCGAAAAAGAGAGTAATATTTACCATTTTAAATAGGCAGTTACACGAACAATATTCCTTAATAAAAATGTTGATGTAAAACATTCCACCTTAATCCCATAAGCTCTACTATATGACCATACACAACTATAACCAAGAGAAAGAACACATCATACTTATAACTAATATATATATAAACTTAGCATTAGAGTAAACTAAACATAAAATAACCAAGGAATAGACAAGAAACTAATAAATGGTAAACTATAGATATCTATTTAGTATGATGTGTTCTTATGGTTACTAAAATACAAATTCGAAGTCAGTTTGATTTATTAAATGACCTTACTAATTTATTTATAGAAGATTTAAAAAAGTGTGAGTATTCCAAAGCTGAGTTTTATCAGTTACCGGAAATAGAAAGTCATGATGAAAAGATAGTTCCTCATACTATACAAGTAACAAAGCAATCAGGTGAAATTGCACACAGGTCAATTTTAAACTCCTTTTCTGATGTATATAAAAAGTCAGGTTTTAGTTCCCGTGTTCTCAAACGTCACCCAGGATTATTAGTATTGAAAAATGCCAATAAAGAAGACCTTGTTGCACGTATCCAACAGTTAAATAAAGCTAAGGCGGCTTTTAAGGAATGTATATTATCGATCGATAATAATGATGCTCGATTTGAAGCAGTGCATAATGCCGTTCCAAATTTAATTACACTTGCAGCATATAGAAAGGTTCACTTTGAACACGAGTCCCCTTTTTCGGTTCGTTTTACTTGGATGCACAAGCATGCGACTAAAACATTAACAAAAAAAATGGCTTTAGCAATGCTCGAAAAGTCAGCCGGTTATTCGAACCCTCGGATGATCGATCAACATAGTTGGCAAGCGCTTGTTGCTCAAGAACAAGTCCGAGTTGCAAGTTTGGGTGATAAAGAAAAACTAAGAATCCGTAGGCCAACAAGAGTAAGTCCACAGGTAAATGTGAGATACACAGCGCAGAATAGATATCATGTCAGTGCAGCATTACCCTTTATTTTAATAAATCCAGAACCAGATGTTAAACTCGGCACTCTCCCAAATTATATAAAACCCGAAAATCACCCAAGAAAAAAAGAGTATGATTTTTTAGTTGATAGACTTTACTTGGAGCAAGTACCTGATTGATTAAAAGCTATTTAACGCTTATTTCATTATGTTAAATAGCGTTTTTTAGTGCTCTTTTGCTGTTACTGCTACAAGCAATAAAGCTAATTAGCTTTATTAATACAAAAAAGCCTTTAGTAAAAACTAAAGGCTTTAAAAATTAATTATCTTCGACTATTTCTTCAATTTTATCTTCATCGATCAAAACTGCATTTTCTACAATTCGTTTACCGCCTTGTATCTCAATACGTTTATTTTGTTTATTAAGAGTAAGAATTTCATCGCAGAATTGATCAGAAGGGTGCATCTCATAAGTATAATCAATAATGTTCCCCGTTTTATCATCTTTAACATTAGTAATACTGTATTCTGAAATCGCACCTTTCTCGATTAAATCTTTCATCGTGGTCGTCATATCGCGACGTAACGCTTTTAATTTATTTTCAGTAATATCATCCGTTGAATAAATCGAACCGTATTTTTCCATAATTGATAATAGTCTAAAATGATATGTCTTGCCTGGGGCAGCATAACGCCAGAGGTGGTATAAACGCAGCATCATCCAACGTGACAACCCACGCTTTAATTCTTGAGCACTATTAAAATAGTAACCTTTATATTCTAAGTTATCTATCATGTTATGAACAAATGCATTAAGGCAAGCAACACATTTGACATTACCGCCCTGCCCTTTCTTACCACTAAAGTGCAATGATGATAAAAAATTCATATTCGACTCGTAAAACGAATCATCAATATCTGTATTTTTTGTATCTGTCGCTGAATATTTAAAGGATAGTTTAGAGCCTTGTAAAGCTTCTAATGCTTCTTTAATTTGAGGATACGGCATTGATTGGCCAACAGCTTTTAATTCTTGCGCTAATTCGTTCATCGAAAAAACCACAGCATATTGAATACCGGACTTAAAATTTATTTTAACGATTTTTCCTTTTGAAGCTAACCGGATAAGTGCTCGTTCAACTTTTTCTTCACGATCAGATGGCCAAACTAAAAACTCAACATCTTCACCATCTTTTCGAGAGCTCACAACAGCCGGTGTTATTTTTATTTCACCATCATATAAAATACCATCGACTTTTTCAGAAATTTTACGCGTAATAATTGTTTTCTTAGGGGCTTCTTCTAGAGGTAACTTTTTATGACCAGAACGAACAAAACGTCCCCATAAATCATAATGGTTAAATGTATTCGAATACGCTCGCAATCCATGTGCTGCATTCTCAATTGAAATGCGGACATCTTTATTATCAGTAAATAAAGCTAAGCTTTCATTATCGATTGCACTTTCCACCCCGTGGATTTGACCCCGTAAAGTATCGGGCAAGTTATCTACCGAGATGTTAACCTTTCGGCTCATTGTTCTTATTTCCAAATTTTATTGCGACAGCTAATAACAACACATATCACGGGAAAAGTTAAATGTTTAAGTTAGTATAAATTTGATCCAAGTTTAAAATATATATTCAGATCACTATTTAACTAACTATAAGTGTGAATCACTTTATAGAGATCAGTTTTTTACTAAGTTGATAGCTTCAAACCGAGATTTTACTAACTCAGTTGTATTTTTGTCCAGCAAAAGCGTTTTTTTTATCAAAAGTACACGACAATTATAGCTGATTTTTATTCTGCCTGTGTATAAATATGATTTGAGTTAGGATAGATCTGATCTGTACTTGCTACAGATCAGATCTATACTAATTAAATACCCTATTCTAACAATTCAGCAGTGCATAACTTGTTATTTTACTTAGTAAAAAACTGATCTACGAACCACTTTGTGTGACTAACTCTGTGTTTAAGTTGTGCATAAAGTAAGTGATGAATTATTAGTTAGTAATATTGTGATCTGTTAGTTACTAAAGATCTGATCTTAACTAAGTATAAACCTGATCTAATTTTTTCGCTATTATTTATAAAAATCATACTGTTAGGTAATCTATTTTAACTCTTAACCTTTACTACCTTATATTTTAACCACTTTTAAACTTCTTTATTTATACTAAGCAATCTTAAATTTCCAAATTAAGTTTTTAATGTCTTCTATTTAAAACACATGTCGCCATAAATACTTGTTTACAGCAATTTGAATGGACATTATACTTATAACCTAACTTTGAGGAATAAAGCATGTCAATTCATAATAATGCCTTAGCCACTTATCGGCTTTTAAAAGCAACAGCAGAAGTTGCAGAAAAATCTTTAGAAGGACGTATCCAGCATTATCGTGCTCATTTAAAATCAGAAGAAAAAGAGTTACGTACTTATACTCAAAAAGCAGCCGCTGATCTTTTAGGTTGTAATAACAGGACATTGAAGCGTCGTCATGATAATGGTGATTTTGATGAATTGAACATCAAACGTGGTGCTAACGGTCATTATGCTTACACTTTAGTAAATATCTTTGCTATGGCAGATATCATGGATATTCAACCTGATCACCGTAATGCCGATGATAAATTACAAGTTATTGTTATAAACTCTCTCAAAGGTGGTTGTGGTAAAACAACAAGCATGGTTAATATTGCAGCTGCTTTAGCTACTACTAATATTAAACGGTATCGCATTGGTATCATTGATTTAGATCCGCAAGGTTCCTCTTCTAGTTTTTTTCCTCCAAGCGAACCAGATCCAATCACGGTTGGTGATTTAATGCGTGACTGCATTGAGCTAGATGAAGGTGAAACATGGCCACAACTGGTTTCTAATTCTTTTTTACCTACTCACATTCCAAACATTAGAATGCTACCCTCTGGCATGGATGACTTTTATTTTGAGCATGAAACGGCAACATTATTAAAAGACAGCTCCAGTTATGATAAAACTCGCCATTATCATAAATTACTAGAAAAAGTGATTGAACCAGTAAAAGATCAATTTGATATCATTCTAATTGATACTGCACCATCACTTAATTTCATGTTTTACAATGCTTTAATGTCATCTACAGCCATGTTAATACCAGTTCATCCAGAGGCTGTTGATTTCGATGCTAATAATAAATATCTAAAACGCTTAGGTGAAATTTATCACACTGTTGCATCATTAGGTCATGAAGGTTGGGACTTTATGCAATTCTTAGTGACTAATTACGTAAAAGGTAATCATTCACAGCGCGATATTGTAAAAGATGTGCGTAGTGCTTTTGGTCGTCAAGTAATGAGTTATCCAATTAATCATAGTTCTGCAATTACAGCTAGTTCATCATCTTTTAATACCATCTTTGATCAAAAAGCTTCAGATAGCCTCGCAAGCCGAGAATCCCTACTTCGCGCTCAAGAAAATATCAAAGATGTTGTAGATGAGTTAGAAATGTTGATCCGTTCTAATTGGAAATCTACTGAATCACAATTAAAAAATCCTAAGTAAGGTAGTTAATAAAAATGGCTAAAAAACGTAAAAATGACACCAGCTTGGATCCCTTTGCTACCTCAATTGGTAACAGTAATCTTGATGAGTTATTAGAGCAAGCAAGTGCAGGCGATGTTATAAAAATGCCTGCACCAAGTGATCCTTCACGGTTGATTACATTAATTTGTAAAGTAATCCCCCACGATGAAATCAAAAAAACAACTAAAGTTTATGGTAAAAATCGTCGTGTCCAAGCGCTATTAAACGAAAAGTCAGTCGCTGATATACTCCCTGCAATTGCACAAGATGGGCGTAACCAACATCCTGCATTATGTTGGGATAAAGGTGATGAAACTCTTGTATTAGCAGGTTCACGCCGCCGTATGGCTTGTATCCTAAGTAATGCTGATTATATGGTACTTAGCTCTGCTGATTTTACTGATTTGGATGCTAGAATTTTAGCTGTTTCTTCGGATCAATATATTGCACCGAGTCTCTGGGAATTAGGCCAAGCGTATCAATTAACGAAAGATGAGTTGATTGAGCAAGGTAAAAAGGGCTCATATCGCGAAATAGCAGCCATCGAAGGTGTATCTCATACTGCCGTTGCTGATGCAATCAAAGCTTTCGAAAAGCTCCCTGAGAGCGTTCTATCACTCTATCCTACTGCTAATCATGTTGGCCGTGAGGTTGCAAAAAAACTCATTGCAGCAAAGGAGCGTGATGAGAATACATTTAATACCTTAGTGATAGAGTTATCCAATGATACAAATCTGACTCAAATAGAGGGAGATGATAAACGCGCACTGGCTATAACTAAATTACTAACTGCAGAGCCTCATGCTGAGCAACGTAAAGAAGCCCTTCTTGAAAATGATTTTATCACTGTTCAACGCAACCTAAAAAGTGGGGATCTATCTATAAAAATAGATAATAAAGTTATGACAGACAGACGTTTAGAACAGCTAACTAAACTTCTTAAAGCATTTAATTAGTTAATAAAATACTGATCTGAGATCATGCTTTTGTTAGTAAAAATATGATCTCAATACTTAATCTAGTTGGTAAAATAATGATCTCTTCTACTACCAAGCAGCTATTTAAACCTCTTAGATCATTATTTTACTAACAAAATACACGCTATTACCATTTTAATCGTATTTTCCTCTCGTACTTAGTAAAAATTTGATCTGTACAGCCTCCTTTTTGTTATTAACTTGTATATAACTTGTGTGTTTCTTGTCTGTTATTTTTAATGTTTCCATTATTTTGCCATAAACCGATTTTTTACTAACTTATCTACTCCAACCAGTTTGAATTAGTACTTTAATGCTTTTTCTCCACTGCGATAAATCATATACTGGGAGAATTACTTTTTATTTACACTGCCCTAGGCGCTATGTCTGCTAATTTATCAAAATCTGACCTACTTGCTATTTTTGAAGAGATCAAACAAGAGCAAGCAACTTTGTTTCCTCTTTCAGAACGGTTTATTAAGCAACTATTTAAACCGCAGGTTCTTGCACAAGCAAAAGAGTATTTGGCAAATGGTCAAATCAATTGGTTAGAGCATAATAACGATTTTTCAGTTATTGATTCCTCTATGTTCGGAAACAAAGGAAGTACCTTTACCCAACATATTGAAATTAATAAGTTAGCGAATGGCTTTTCAGTTGACTGTCATTGTTCATGTAATGCAAAAACTAATTGTCGGCATTTAGCCGCTGTACTACTAAAACTTAAAATTGATAATTCTGGTGAATATGGCCAAGATTATATTATGAATGATTGGTTTGATGAGCTTAAAAAAATTAAGCTAACTCAGTCAGACATAGCAAAAAACGTTTTATTATTTGTTCTTGATGTTGATGCGTCTAAAGTTGTGTTAACACCAAAAATAGCCGCTGCTTCTAGTGATCATAATTATACTTTAGGGAGAAATCTAACTGATCAACAACTTAATAGTTTTGTTACTCCCACAGATCTCCTTGAAAGTGATTTTAGACTTTATAGTTGGATCCGCTCACAAAATGCGCTCGGAAGCCTCGAGCTCAAAGGTCAGTGGGGGTTCGCTGCGTTGCAACAACTTATTGCAACCCAAAGATTGTTTTTTGGTCGTACGCGAAACTCAATCAAGCCCGATGCGGCTGTTGATTTAAATTTTGCTTGGTCTGAATCATCAGAACTTATGCAACTGATAGTAAATATTCATAATAAAGATTCATGGCTGCTATTAAAAACGACACCACCTACTTATCTTGATACTGACACATTAAAGATTGGTCGTATTCGCACACCTCTCAGCGGTGAGGAAGTTGCTCATATTCAGTCTATCCCTGCCATACATAAAGATAATTTGGCCCGTGTTTATAAACAATTAACTTCTAATTTTGGTGATGGTGTTATTCCGGATTATCAGCGCTCAGCCCAGAAAAAGCTAAAACGCCATACAGAAACCCAAGCTGTAATTGAAGTTGAAAACAGCAGCAATCAGTTTAACTTGTATCTGCAATTTAATTATCAGGGCAAATGCTACCCCCCCAATTCTGCACCTAGTAATGTTTTAAATACTGCTGTCGAAAACACGGTCGTTACTGAATTAATTAACTTAGGTTTTGAGTACTGTAAAGGGCCTTTACAAAGTAAGTTTATATTTAATAAGCAAAGTCTTATATATCAGCACTGGTTTAAATACGAGGTTATTCCTAGTTTAAAGTTACGAGGGTGGAAGGTAGTTGATCAAAAGCTAGTGATAAAAAAGTCACGTATCCCTGTCTCACTTGATCTTAAACGTGGAAAAGGGCATCAAGTAGTTAGTAAAATTTTGATCTCTAAATCTAAAGCGGCTACTGTCCTTGCGAATGAAAACCCTGATTTTCAATCTTTAAACAGACAAAGTGATCAGTTTTTCTATTTTTCTAGTGGTAAAAGTTTTGCTGTTATAGATAAGAATACGTTTAACACCCTCAAAGACTTCATTAAACGCTTTGAGTTTATTAAAACACGGGATGAACTACTAATACCATTGTCTTTTTTGCCTCAATTAATGGCGTTAGATTGTTTAACCGTAAATTTAGTGGATGATAATTTAGAATCTTATCTTAGTGAACTTGAACACTCAAATAGCATAAAAAACAAGCCTCTCTCAGGCCTCAATGACGGGGTTATATTACGCGACTATCAGCAGCAAGGGGTTGATTGGCTAGAGTTTTTGAAACGGCATAAATTAGGCGGCATTCTTGCTGACGATATGGGGCTTGGCAAAACATTGCAAGTTATTGCTTTCTTAGCTAATTCAAAGAAAAAAGTGCAAGCTGGACCTACACTTATTGTTTGTCCTACAAGTCTAGTAAGTAACTGGCAAAATGAAATCGAAAAATTTACCAGTAGTTTAAAAATTACCACAATCTTTGGTGCTTCACGTATAGAGCAATTACAGCATCTCGCACAGTCAGATTGCATATTAACGACTTACCCTTTATTAAAGAGGGATATAGCGTATTACACCCCATTATATTTTGAAAATATCATTCTTGATGAAGCGCAATACATTAAAAATGACAGTGCTCAAGTTTCTCGTTTAGTAAAGCGATTGAACGCTGATTTTAAATTGTGCTTAAGTGGGACACCTATTGAGAATAATTTATTTGAACTTAAATCGTTACTCGATTTTGCCATGAGTTCTTTACTTGGCTCTGTAAACCATTTTAAGCAGCACTTTCAAGTCCCTATTGAGCGTGATGGCGATAACGATAGAGCTAATGAGTTAAAATCTCTTATAATGCCTTTTATCTTACGCCGAACTAAAGCTGAGGTTGCCCAAGAGTTACCTCTTAAAACTGAGCTAGTAAAAGAGTTTGAGTTTGAAGCACAACAAAAATCAATGTATGAAGGGATCACTAATTCATTAGAAGAGAAAATGATAAACTTATTTGCTGTTCAAGGTGTGCAAAAGAGCAAGCTAGCATTCTTAGAAGCACTATTAAAGCTTAGGCAAGTATGCTGTCATCCCAGACTAGTAGAACCTCAAACGCAAGCTGGTAGTGCTAAGCTGGAATGGCTAAGTAAACATCTGCCAATTATGTTAGCGCAGGGACGTAAGGTCATTATTTTTAGTCAGTTCACATCTGTACTAGATATAGTTGCTGAGCAACTTAACTATTTAGAGATTAAATATAGTTTACTGACTGGTCAAACACGTCACAGAGAAAAAGTTATTGATGAGTTTACACAAGGTAATACATCTGTATTTCTCATCAGCCTGAAAGCAGGCGGTACAGGTCTTAATCTTACTCAAGCCGATACAGTTATACATTTTGATCCCTGGTGGAACCCAGCTGTTGAAAAGCAAGCAACAGATCGAGCATATCGTATTGGTCAAACGAACCCTGTATTTGTTTATAAGTTAATAATGGCTAATTCAATTGAGCAAAAAGTGTTTAGAATGCAGCAAGAAAAGCAAGCATTAGTTGATGCACTATTTACTGATAAATCAATGAGTTTTACTAGTTTTGATGAAAGCCAAATGTTGTCACTAATTAAACAATAAAGTTTTTTGTTTATTTTTTTGAACTAAATAAGGATTTGATCGTCTACTATGATGCGTGTGGTTAAATTGCAGTTTACCCATGCATCATGTTGATTTCCCTATTTCGTTACTAATTTAGTAATATTGAGCCAGCTCACTTTGAGCTGGCTTTTTTTATGCCTGGGTAAAATAAGCGCGCTAGTGTGTTAATTTGATCTTTTATCAATTTTTTTTGAACTAACTTAAATTGTGGGCGTCTACTATAATGCGTGTGGTTAAATTGCAGTTTACCTATGCATCATGTTGATTTCCCCGTTTAGTTACTTATTTTAGTAATATTGAGCCAGCTCACTTTGAGCTGGCTTTTTTTATGCCTGGGTAAAATAAGCGCGCTAGTGTGTTAATTTGATCTTTTATAAATTTTTTTTGAACTAACTTAAATTGTGGGCGTCTACTTTATTGTGCGTGGTTAAATTGCAGTTTACACAGGCATCATGTTGATTTCCCCATTTAGTTACTTATTTTAGTAATATTGAGCCAGCTCACTTTGAGCTGGCTTTTTTTATGCCTGGGTAAAATAAGCGCGCTAGTGTGTTAATTTGATCTTTTATCAATTTTTTTTGAACTAACTTAAATTGTGGGCGTCTACTTTATTGTGCGTGGTTAAATTGCAGTTTACTCAGGCATCATGTTGATTTCCCCATTTAGTTACTTTTTTAGTAATATTGAGCCAGCTCACTTTGAGCTGGTTTTTTTATGCTTATGGAAAATAAGCCTCTACTTAAGAGGCTTGGTCTTTAGCAAAGTTAATTACCTTTTTTACTTATCCCTTTCACATACGTTTGCTGTAATAGCACGTAATATTTATTTGCTATTTTTCTTTCTAAAATATTGTTATCTAACCGCAGTTTTATGCGAAGAAAACCGCAAATGCAATTATATGTTAATTTTTTGTGTTTTATTTTTGTTGGGTTGTGTCTATTCTTGGTAATTCATTGTAATATCAATAGTTAGATATATACCTCATCATTTGATTTAAGGTATTGATAATGGCTTATTTAATTAATAAAAATACAAGTGAATATTGTTTTTTATACGCACATCATAGTTTTGGGCGTTTCCAATATTCTGTCGATACACTTGTGAATGACTTAAGCGTGTCAAAAATCCACGCTATCATAGAGTGGTTAAACGGTAAGTGGTATATCAAAGATTTGAGCCTTAACGGCACTTGGTTAAACCATAAGCGTTTGGCCAAAGATGAAAGTGAAGAGTTAAGCGTAGGTGACAAAATTTACTTCGCAGGTAACTCTGACACGACTTACATTGTAAAAGATTTAAGTGCTCCTGCAGATCAGTTAATAAAATTAGATGATGAGCAAAATAAAACCGCTGAATCAATTAAGCTTAAACACTATCATCTGCTACCTGAATCACAACCAGACAGCGCTGTGATTTATCAAAAAGAGACAGGGCAATGGTTGCTGGAATCGTTAGAAAACTCACTACATGATAGCCAAAAGGTATTAGAAGATAAGAGTATTATTTCATTAGGGCATAACAATTGGATGTTTTTATCTAGTCACTTAGAAGTGACAACTCAAATGAGTTCAGTACCACAGTTGTATATTAGTGACTTAGATTTTATTTTTAACCTTAGTTTGGATGAAGAAACATCAGAATTAAAAATTCAGCATCATACAAATAATAAAGATTATGACCTGCATGTACGCTGTCATCACTATCTAACCTTAAATTTAGCGCGGTATAGAGCGCAAGATGCTAAAAAAGGGGTATTGCCTGCAAACCAGGGGTGGGTTAATACGGAGCAATTAGTGAAAGATTTAGGCGTCGACATGCGCTATTTAAATATACAGATACATCGTGCTCGCAAACAATTTTCAGAAGTTTTAACAAATGTTCATGACGCTGAAAATATAATAGAAAGACAACTGCGAAAAGTACGGTTTGCTGGTGCATCCTTTACAATTTATAAAGGGTGCGAATTAGAGAGTACCTCGGATGTCGTTAGAGCATGAAACAGTATTAAAATTTAATAAGGTCATCACTAACTATAAATTAATAAAATTACTTAACCAAGGAGGAATGGGAAGTGTGTATCTTGCGGAAGATACACGTTTAAAGCGCTATGTTGCGATCAAATTGTTAAAACCAACGGAGCATTTAATAAATCATAGCGACCCACTTATAGAGGCACAGCTTCTAGCTCGCTTGAACCATCCAAATATAGTACAAGTGCACGATGTACTGTTGTATGAGCAGCAAATATGTATTGTTATGGAGTACCTCAAAGGTAAAACTTTACTTCAATTTCAGCATCAGCATATTACAACGCTCGACGAAAAGCTTAACTTATTACAGCAGCTGTGCGCGGGGTTAGTTCATGCGCATAGTCAGGGCGTAATGCATTGTGATCTGAAGCCCGGCAATATACTAATCGACAATCATGAATTAAAAATAACTGACTTTGGTATTGCTACGTTACAGAATAACCCTCTAAAAGAGCAAAGTTTAGAATCTAGCTTTGGTAGCGCGAGTGCGATGTCGCCTGAGCAATTAAATAAACAGCCCTTAGATTTTCGCAGTGACTTATTTTCGTTTGGCATGCTGGCATTTTTGTTTGTTAGTGGCCGACATCCATTCGGAGAAGGTGCTGCACAAACACTTGCTAATAATATAGCTAATGGGGAAGCGCTAAATGCACATGAAATTATTCCTAAGCTACCAAATGAGTTATGTGATTTATTAAACCAACTTTTACAACGAAAAAAAGAGCTTCGCCCCGTCGATGCCAAACAGGTTGCACGCAAGTTGCAAGATGTTGTTATTGCGATTAAACAACAAGAAATCCTAGCACAAGATACTGTTCCAATAGAGCAGTTCGCTATACAAAAAAAATCTTTTTTAACCCCCGCTTTTTGGTTTGCCGTATCTGTGATTGCCTTGGTAGCGGTTGGATTAACTTATAAACTCAATGAGCCACCAAATGAACATTATGTTGCATTTTTACCGCCTGTAATAAAAGCACAATCAATGCTTAATGCGGATCTTGATATGGTAAAAGCGACAATTGATGATGCTGTAAGGCAAGGTATAATAAATAGTAAGCACTTACATTTAATTTCTCGAGATGAAGTTGACACAATTGTAACGGGTGAAAATAAACAGCTTAATTTAACTGCTCAGCTTAATAAACTAAGTCAAGCTACAGGTTTGCAAGAAGCTATTAGTTCAGAACTTAACTGCACTCAGCTGCAGTGTTACTTAACGCTTGTTCGTTTAGAGGCACCAAACTGGACAGTAAAAGCGCGTAAACAATGGCCTATTATTGTGGACAACTACAGCCAAATGTATCAATCAAGTAGACAGCAGTTAACCGCGCTTTTTCCTGATTTTGATAGTAAATATTTAACCTTATCTGAGCTAAGTGATACCGTACAAATTGAGCATATTGCGCTCTTTCAAAAGGTTCAGCAAGTTGAGCTACACTCAGAACAGTTATTTATACGTATTACCGAAGCGATTGAACTTACCCCGCAACTGTATGCTAATTATGAGCTATTGCGGGAAGTTGCACTGAGTTTGTATCAACTCTCGCAGCAAAAGCGATATTTAGATATTGCTAGTAAGCTGCTGTTTAATGCGCCTTCTGAATATCAAAACACCCCTGCATTTGCTAAAAATGCCATGCTTATTGCGATAGCAAAGCAGGATTGGGTAGCTGCGGAGCAGTATTTAACTAAAGCAAAACAAGTAGGTGCTAGCACATTAACGCTTTACGAATTAAAAGGGATGTTATATCTACAACAAGACCAACTGCTTGAGGCACAGCAAGTATTTGAACTGGCGTTAAAAATACGGCCTAACCTTATAATAAAACAAAATTTGGCGCTTGTGTTGTGGTGGCAAGGTAAAATAGCTGAGGCTAAGCAATTACTCGACGAAGTAATAATCATAAGTCCAAATAATTACATGGCAAACCAACTGCTCGCAGATATTGCACTCACCGAAGGAGCATTGAGCATTGCAATAGATCAATATAATCAGGCAATTGCCATTAAGCCCGAAAGCACTGATTTAAGTAATTTAAGCATTGCTTATTCATTAAAAGGAGAGTTCGAACAAGCGTTACAGGTCGCGCAGCATGCCGTTGATATTAACCCTGAGCATATAGGTTTTAGGCTAAATTTAGCTGATATTGAAAAAGCACTCGGACTTAGTGAATCTTACCCTGCTAATTATTTAAAGGTGATAGAACTTACTCAGAGTCAGCAAACATTGGATAGCTATTTAGAATCCGCCCAAGCGTATAGCCAGTTGGGCGAAGCAAAACGTGCATTACAGGCATTAAATAAAGCCATTAGTATTGCATCTGATCATTATGAATATGTATTTACGGCTGCGTTAGTGTACAGCGTAATAGGTGAGTACCAATCTGCGTTAATGTATATAGAAAAATCATTAGAGATAGGTTATCACCCAATGTGGTTCAAGCTACCTTGGTTTAAACCATGGTGCCAAAAAGAAGGGTTTATCAGCTTGATGCAGCAATATGACCCTTCTTTTAATTGTGGTAGCGGCTTAAATTAAAGTGTAGCACCGGGTCTACGTACTATAATTTTAGGATCCTGCGACATATAAATTTTATTTGTCGGCAGATGTTTAGCAGTATACCTAAATGAGATAGGTAAATATTGAGTATGTTCACCTTCGGTGACTTCAACAACTTTATCTAAGTTGTCTTTATCTACACCATTAAATTCGTAAGTTGGTACTACTTGGGTTACGCGTAAAATCAACGTGTCTCCATCCGTAATTTCTGTTGATATATTATATTGGCAGTTACTATCAGCACCACAATATTCAACGCCATTACCATAAAATTCCCAATCAGTGGCAACAGAAGGGTCTAGTTGAATAATTAATTCAACATATTGTTTGCCTTCAGTACTTTTTGATACACCTTGTTTTGCGTTATCAAATAAAACACTTAACTCCTCCGTTGGGTTTGTTTCATTATCAAAAAACGTTAGCCAGTTCTCATTAACGTGAGGTAACACTGTTAGGGTTTTAACTGAAAAGTAATTATCTGGTTGGCATTGAACTTCAATATTTGGAGTTTGAATATCATTCATGTGATCGGTCCTTGTATAAGGGAGTCATTGTAATTACAGCAGCTAACTTTATGTTTGTTAACTTACATTATTTGCTACATAACCTAGGATTAGGTTTATTTGCTTTAGTGTAGAAGATATTTTTTATAAAACGAAACTAAAAACATTATTTGTAATGCTGTGTAATATTTTTTCGCTGCAATAAAATAGTAAAAATACCTATCTTGGCATTTTCAGATTCGCTATGATGAATTGTCTTTTGGTTAATGAAGTTTATTTATGTATTTACAGATACTTACAAATTTTGATTGGGTTAGTGTTGGCGTAGGTTTTACAGCCAGTGCTATGCTTTTCAGTGTAATTGGGGCTGCGCGACGCAAACGTCTTTACACCGAGCTTAACGAGCAACAGCAACAGCTTGCCTTATTACAAACTCAATATAATGAAAAGCAGCAACAATATGCGGCATTAGTTGATGAGCAAAATTTACTTGAGCAAAGCTACCAAGAGCAAAGAGATGAAGCGCAGCATTTTAAAACCCGCTTTAGTGAACAAGAGAAACAAAGTCAGCAATATAATCATTATTGGCGTAAAGCTGAAGCTGATTTAACCTCATTACGTAGTGAGTTTAATGCTCGAGATGTAGAGCTTAATTCTTTACGGACTGTGCTTGAACAAAAACAAACTCATTTTGAGCAGCAGCTACAACATATAAAAGACAGTAAAGAACAGCTCAAAAAAGAATTCGAGAATTTGGCTAATCAAATCCTTGAAGACAAATCGCAAAAATTTAAAACCCTCAATCAAGAGAGTATTGAACAACTATTAAAGCCTGTGCAAGGTGAGCTTAAAGGTTTTCGCGATAAGCTTGAATCTATTCATGTTGAAGACTCAAAGCAACGTGAAGCACTTAAAATTGAGCTACTGCATTTACAAGCTAAAAGCCAAGCAGTTACCGAGCAAGCAGATAAGCTCAGTAATGCGCTACAAGGGCAAAAGAAAACCCAAGGTAATTGGGGCGAGTTAATGCTTGAAAACGTGTTAGACAGCGCGGGGCTGCGAGCCGGAACCGATTATGAACGAGAGGTTTCGTTTAATACTGAAGACGGTCGTTTGCGCCCAGATGTAGTAGTGTATTTACCCCAAGGGCGCCACTTAGTTATTGATGCTAAAACATCGTTAAATGCCTATACACGCTTTGTTAATGCAGATGATGATATACAAGCTCAGCAAGCGATTAAAGAGCATGTGGAGGCGGTTAAAGCCCGTATTAATGAACTAGCAAGTAAATCATATGACCGTTTACCTGGGCTTAACTCTCCAGAGGTGGTGATCATGTTTGTGCCGATAGAGTCCGCCTTTGTTGAAGCACTAAAATATCAAAGTGATATTTACCAACAAGCTATTGAACAAAATATCTTGGTTGCGACACCCACTACCCTTCTAACTAGTTTAAATATAGTTAAACAACTTTGGCGTTTTGAAGAGCAAACTAAATACTCAAAAGAGCTGGCAAACCGCGCGGAACGTTTTTACAGCAAACTTAATGGCTTTTTAACCAGTATGGAAGGCGTTGGTAAACAGTTAGATAAAGCCAAAGAAAGCTATGATAAAGCGTTTTCTCAGTTATATCGTGGTAAAGGAAACTTAATTAAGCAAGCCTCTGAGTTTAAAGAACTTGGTGTTTCAGTGCAAAAAGAACTCCCTAAAGAAAGTGTTGAACGGGCGCAATTAGAGCTGGATTGATCTAAAGTTTTCATTAAAAGGGCTCAAAATGAACATAGGGATATATATTTACGATGATGCTGAAGTGTTGGATTTTTCAGGCCCATTTGAAGTATTTAGTACTGCTAAACGCTTGGCAAATAATAACTGGCAGGTGTTTTTTGTGGCTGAGAAAAACAAACCAGTACTTGCGCGTGCAGGCTTCAGTGTAAACCCCCATTACAGTTTTGCAGATCACCCCGCTATTGATTTGTTAATCGTTGTTGGTGGTGTGCATACTCATGAGCTTGAAAAACCAGCTGTAATAAGCTGGATACGAAAAAACGCAGGCACTGCTACTAAAGTTGCTTCTGTGTGTACGGGAGCATTTTTATTAGCCAGAGCTGATTTACTCAATGGTCTAACGGTTACTACGCATTGGGAAGATCAAACTGATCTTGCCAATATGTTCCCAAATCTAAATATGATCGCAAATAAGCGTTGGGTGTCACAAGGTAAATTTACCACCTCTGGCGGAATTTCTGCAGGTATTGATATGAGCTTACAATTGGTTGCTGAGTTAGTAAGCCCTGAACATGCAGAGCTTACAGCAAGGCAAATGGACTACCAGTGGCATAAAAACACTTAGCCCTCTGGTAGCTGCTGTTGAATAAAAGCGTTTAGGTAATCACGTAAACAAACCGATTTTTTACTAAGTAAACGCCCACTTGGCCAAATAGCAAAAATCTCCCTTGGTAGACTTTGCCAAGCTGGTAAAACTCTGACTAACTCGCCCGTTTTAAGCTCGTTTATAATTTCAAATCGCGGTAGTAACCCTACACCTTGATGATCACATAGTTGATATTTCACAAACCCTGTATCGTTATAAATGCTACTAAAGCGGCACATATGCGTATAACTGGCGCGTGTTTGGTTATTGGTGAGTGGCCAACTATTTCTTAGTGTTGTACCAATTAAACGATGTTGTTTAAGATCACTCGGTTCTTTGAGTGCTTGTGAATTAGCTAAATAGCTTGGCGTAGCCACTAAAATAGAATCTGCTTGTCCGAGCTTTTTTTGTTGTAATAATGAATCCGCTTGTGGACCTATCCGTAGGGCTAAATCGGCTTGGCTTTTTATTATATCTTCAAGCTGATTACTCAAAATTAGCTCTAATTGAATATCAGGGTACGCTTTAGTGAACGCCAACCACATTGGCCTTAAAAAACCATGGCAAATATTAAGTGGCGCAAGTACTTTGAGCTTACCGCTTAGTTGCTCTTTTTGTTGATTGAGTTGATGACTGGTTTGTTCAAACTGCTCAACTAAACTTGCGTAGCTTTGGTAATAAACCTGCCCTTGTTGAGTTAGTGTGCATTGGCGCGCAGAGCGATGCAGCAGCTTTTGCCCAAGCCGAGATTCAAGGCGTTGTAAACGCCGTGTAACGGTTGCCGCAGGGAGCGATAAGTACTCCCCTGCTTGCGACAACCCACCCTGTTGCACTATGTGCACAAACAACACAATATCGTCTAACATGATTCCACTTTTGCAATTTAAGTTTGATTTATTTGCTATATCTAACATTTTTGCAAGTGATTATCATGGTTTATATTATAAATTTGCTTATTTAAGCTTTAATATGAGGAATCAAAATGGACGCAAATCATTGGCATGAACGTTGGGAAAAAAATGAAATCGGTTTTCACGAAGGTGAAGTAAACCAGTATTTAGATCGTTATTTTACTAAGTTAAATTTACAGCAAGGTGATACTGTTTTTGTTCCTCTGTGTGGTAAAACTTACGATATTCATTATTTGTTAAACAAGGGAATAAAAGTAGTTGGTGCTGAATTAAGTGAAATTGCTATTTCACAGCTATTTAGTGATTTATCGCTTACCCCCACAATTACCAAGCATAATGAGCTTCTATGTTATAACGCAGCAGAGCTTACTGTTTGGGTTGGTGATATTTTTAACGTTACCAAGTCGCTATTATCTAAAGTTGATGCGATATATGATCGCGCAGCGCTTGTTGCCCTCCCCCATGAAATGAGAGATAACTACAGCCAACACCTTATTGAAATAACAGGCAATGCGCCGCAGCTTCTAGCAGTATTTGAATACGATCAAAACGAAGTAGCAGGTCCTCCATTTAGTGTTGTAGCGAGTGAAATACAAGCACTTTATGCAGCGTATTATAAGCTTAACTTACTGTGTGAAGAGCCTGTTGCAGGTGGATTAAAGGGGAAAGTGAGTGCTAATAATGTAATTTGGTACTTAACCTAATGCAATGATCAACTTTTCAGTTGTGAGATAATTAAAGTTCATCGCTTTTGAGCTTAATCTTATTTATATTGCGACAAACGTTCAGATCTTAAACGTATTTTTTGTTAAAGTAAGCTTATTGCAAGACATCTTTAACAATAACAAAAGCATTACCTTACTTTAGGATCTCCACATGAAACTACTTAAATCCTCGGCTTTAGTACTGTCGGTACTCGCCGGGCTTTCGTTATCAGGCTGCTCTGTAACGCAAAATACCACAGGGAGTACAGCAATGAGCCAAGTTAGTAATCCACTTACCCTTGAGCAAATCTATAAAGATAAATACTTCAAAGCACAGCGTAATACTTACTTTAAATGGTTAGACGATGGCACCGGTTACACAGTGCTTGAAGAGCGTGAAAGCGAAAAAGATAAAAATAACGACGCTGAGAATGCCAAAGCTGATGACGAAAAAGAACACGGCGTAAAAGGTAACGATATCGTATTTTACAATGCCGATGGCACGGGTCGTAAAGTTCTAGTTGAGTTTGAAAGGCTACTGCCAGAAGGCGCAGACGAGCCATTTGCAATCGAAAGCTACCAATGGTCAAAAGACGGTAAATGGCTCATGGTATTTACCAATAGTGAGCAAGTTTGGCGTTCACGCAGCCGCGGGGATTTTTGGTTACTCAACCTTGAAACCAATCAATTACAGCAATTAGGTGGCGCAGACGTTGAACCAACTAAGCTCATGTTTGCTAAGTTCTCGCCAGATAGCTCAAAAGTAGCGTACGTGCGTGATAACAATATTTATATGCAAGCGGTTGGCAGTAATGACGTAACAGCACTGACAACAGATGGCAGCGCCACCATTGTTAATGGCAACTTTGATTGGGTTTACGAAGAAGAGTTCACCATTGCTGATGGCTTTCGTTGGAGCCCAGATAATAAATCAATAGCTTATTGGCAGCTTGATACCAGTGATGTTAAATTTTTCACTATGATCAACAACACCGATGAGCTCTACCCTACTCTAAAAGAATTCCCTTATCCTAAAGCCGGTGAAACTAACTCAGCAGTACGTGTTGGTGTGGTAAGTCTTGCTGACAAACAAACGCGCTGGGCAAATCTCGAAGGTGATAATCGCGATCGCTATATTCCGCGTATTAGCTGGGCAGGCACAGGCGATGAATTAA
The DNA here is from genome assembly GCF_030408095.1 of Pseudoalteromonas sp. APC 3893. NCBI lineage: Bacteria > Pseudomonadati > Pseudomonadota > Gammaproteobacteria > Alteromonadales > Pseudoalteromonadaceae > Pseudoalteromonas > Pseudoalteromonas sp. APC 3893. Next base: position 105,824 of record NZ_JASDCD010000012.1, on the reverse strand, counting down.
TGATCCAAGATTTAAATCGTCCACAAAGTCACAACAAGGTATGGTTATTTGACTGGCAAAATCAGCAATTGACTAAAATTTTAGAAGACAAAGACGATGCCTTTATTGAGTGGTTTTATAAAGCTAACTGGTCAAAAGACGGCAAATTCTTTATTTGGCACAGCGAACGTGACGGCTGGCGTCATCTTTATCGTGTATCGCGAGACGGCAAAACCATTATTGACCTAACCCCTGGCGATTACGATATTGTTGATATGCTTACTATCAATGAAGAAAAAAATGTCATGTATTTTATTGCCTCGCCAGAGAACCCTGGCCAGCGCTATTTATATCGCACGCCACTTGATGGTAGCAGCAAACCTGTGCGTGTAACCCCTACTGAGTTTGAAGGCTCTAACAGCTATTACATGTCTAGAGATGCCTCATGGGCTATGCACAGCTATTCTAAATTTGGCACCCCACCGACGAAAGAAATCATTAAAGTGAGCAATCACAGTAATGTAAAAACCTTAGTTGAAAATAACGAGCTAAAAGAAAAGCTCGCTGAGCAAAGCTTACCAAGTCACGAATTTTTCAAAGTGAATGCGCAGGATGGCACCGAGCTTGACGGCTATATAATGTTCCCAGAGAACATGGATAAAAGTAAAAAGTACCCGATTGTTTTTTACGTATACGGTGAACCGTGGGGCTCAACAGTGCAAGACCGCTATGAAGGCAATAGTTACTTGTATAAATCACTATTAACGCAAAAAGGTTTTATTGTCGCATCGGTTGATAACCGCGGTACGCGTGCACCAAAAGGCCGTGATTGGCGCAAATCGATTTATAAAAAAATCGGCTCAATTACCGTGCAAGACCAAGTTGATGCGCTAGATGTCATGGCCAAACGTTGGGATGTAATAGACACCGACCGTGTTGGCGTGTGGGGACACTCAGGGGGCGGCAGTTCAACCCTTAACTTATTGTTCCGCCATGGCGATAAATTTAAAGTGGGTATAGCCTCAGCGCCAGTGCCAGACATTCGTTTATACGACACTATTTACCAAGAGCGTTACGCGGGTAACCCAAATACCGACCCAGAGAGCTACGATAACACCTCGCCAATTACGTTCGCGAAAAACCTAACTGGTAAGCTATTGCTTATTCACGGCACAGGCGATGACAACGTGCATTACCAAGGCTCAGAGCGTTTAATTGACGAACTTGTTAAGCACAACAAACAGTTTGAGTTTTTCTCATACCCTAACCGCTCACACAGCCTACGTGAAGGTAAAGGCACCACTTTGCATTATCACACCATGATGGCCGAGTTTTTTGAAAAGAACTTATTGGATAAGTGATTAGATTAGTTAGTTTAGAGACTAAAAAGCCAGCATAACTATGCTGGCTCTACTATTTTTTGCTGGGGTTGATCTTAATTACTTGAACCACCACCGATACAGTTAATTTTTCTATTCATTATTACTCCCCCTTTCATGTTTAGTGTTTTATTACTCTATTGATACCTATACTAGCGTGACTTTTCTTTAAATGCTAGCTAGTTTTTCTTGACCACCAAAATATGACAGATTGATATGGAAATATTCCATTCGCATGATCCCAGTGATAAGTACCTGAATCTGGATCATTGGAAATGACTTCTAAGGGCTGTGAATTATTAATTTTTGCATCAATATCTAAGTTATCAATAGCACTTGTAACTCTTAGAGTCATACCATCAGAAGGTATTAATGATGCCCACAATTCAGAGTCTGTATCTCTTTTAACTAGCTGACCCTGCATATTTACTCTAATTCGGTCTCCAGCTTTAAGTTTTACTTTTACTTCGATATAGACTTGGTGTTCATCATCTCTGTTTTCACATTCATATTTTTGCCCATCGCACTGGAAGGAAGTAATTTTTGTATATCTGCTGTATTTTTTGTCTACAGAGGCTTCTAAGCCAAAATGTACTTTCTGGTGAATCGCTCTATTTGAGATGTTTTCTAATTCATAAGAAGATGACACCATACAAAGAAAGTGATCATTAGAATCTTCAAGCTCCTTAATTATGTAATCTACAGTATACCTGCGTCTAATTACATCTGATTTTAGTAAGGACTCCTCAACTTCGTTAAAAATTACACTAGGAAGAGATCTACCATATATTGCCTTGAATAAGTTTTCTTTTATTTCTGATACAGCTTGTTTTGTTTGTGACTCTCTATGCTCAGATGATATTTTTTCAACAGTTATTGATAAAATTACACCAGCTATCATTGCTGAGCCAATACTAGTTAATATAGAGTACCAAACATTATTGTTATCTAAAATCTGGTTAGTTAGTACTAACATTAACAATGAGATTAAAGTGAGGATGATGATTAGTCCATGATCGTTTAAAGTTTTCCTCATTGCTTTCCCTAGAAATGTTTCGAATTACTTTATTTTATGAGTTAGTTTTGATTTGGGCAAATTTTAAATCTCATAATTATTGCTTAATCATTTAGTTTCTTCACTGATTCCATAGTCCTATTTTGAAAGATCAAAAACCATTATTATCTTGAAGCTGCTCCATAAGTTGCCTACCAGCATAAACATCGAGTGATCTATTATTCATGGCCAGCCACCATGTTTTGGATTTGCGTTATTAATTTACTTTTAGCCTTTTCATCGTGTTGAGGTATGACAACGTCTATTTTTACCTCTAAACCTAACGCTTCCATTAAATCGAACGCGCGGCCAATTGATAACGAACCTGTGCCATTTTCAAAGTCACTTACCGTATTGATACTAATACCGGAGAAGTCCCCCGCTGTTCTTTGATCAAGTTTTTGGCTTTTTCTCACTATACTCGCCAATTTACCTAATTGTTTTGCTGACTTTATTGTGACTTCCATTACCAACTCTATTATTCACAGTGTTTTGTGAATAATAGATAAAAATGTAAAAGAAAGCTAATAATTCACAATTTTTTGTGAATTATAGCGGGAAACAACTAAACATAGAGAAAATTCACACTATTCTGTGAATTACTATAGGGATAATCATGGAGTGGCCTAAATTCACAATAAACTGTGAATTTATCTCACTACAAGCTAACAGCTCTTTATCTACCCAACAACCCTTCTACCCATTCTAAAACTAGGCGGGTATCTCGGGTTTGAAAACGGTGTTTATTCGGTATGTAGTAACAAAACTCAGATTCAACTGCATGAGTATTAAAGTGTTTAAGTAACTCGGTATTTAATAATCGTTGTACTAGCGTGGTTGAACAAAATACCAGTCCTGAGCCTGTCATAGCTTCTTGAATGCCAAACAGCTCTTGGTCAAAGGTTTTAATAATAAATAACGTAGGGTCTAAGTTGTTTTGAGTAAACCAATGTTTAAGTGGTGGCTCGCTTAGAGCATTGTTTTTCCATTTTGTGGTATAGAGCGTAATGGGGCCATTTTGCCAAGGCACATCGGTGGCTTTGTATGAGCCAAATACGTTAAATTGCTCGGTTTTTATAATGTCGTCGGCGTTAATATTGTGCCGTTCGCTAAAACGAATAGGTAAGGTGTGGGATTGTTTATCAACGGCTTCACTGGTTGATATATCTACTTCAAGGTCTGGATGGTTAATCGATAATTCCTGTAATGCGGGAATTAAGCGCAGTGCGGCCAGTGATGAGGTGGTGGTTACTTTAACGGCTCTGCCTGTGGCTTGCACAGTTGCCAGCGCTTGCTTGATGCGGTTAAAGCCGTCACTCGTGGCCGCACTTAAATATTCCCCGGTTGGTGTGAGGGCTACCTTTCTAACTTGGCGGTAAAATAGATCCACATTTAAACGACTTTCAAGGTTATTTACATGATGTGAAATCGCGGTTGGCGTGATGGATAGTTCATCCGCGGCGGCTTTGAAACTGCCTAAACGTGCCGCAGCTTCAAAGGCTTTAAGCGCTTGTAGTGAAACTTGCATAAGTGATATTCACAAATAATGAAATTAATTATAGATGAGTATAACTTACTTATGGCTGAGGTTAACTCGTTTGTGAAAAAACACTATTAGTTAGATGATTGTTGCACACTTACTAACAGGATAAACTGTATGACTACCCTACTTCACATTGATGCAAGCGTAAGAGCTGCTAAAAACGACAACCCAAGCCACGATTCAATCTCTAAAAATATTGCTAAGTGTTTTACAGATAACTTTGCAGAGCACCAAGCTATAGATGAGTATATTTATCGTGATGTGGGTGTGAACCCGCCGCCTTTTATTACTCAAGACTGGATCGGCGCGGTATTTACCCCAGAGAATAAAAAGACAGCTGAGCAACTACAGTTATTGGCGTTGTCAGACACATTAATCGCTGAAATTGCAGCCGCTGATATTATTGTGATTTCCTCGCCTATGTATAACTACGGTATGCCAGCGCAGCTAAAGGCGTGGTTTGATCAAGTTGTGAGGATCAATAAAACCTTTGATTTTGATCTTTCCCGTGGCGACTTCCCGCTACAGCCTTTGTTAGGTGGTAAAACATTAGTTGTGATCACTTCAACCGGTGAGTTTGGTTTTGAGCAAGGCGGCATACGTGAGCATATGAGTCACTTAGTGCCGCACTTACGGACGTTGAGCAAATATTTAGGCGTGAGCACTATTTATGAAATTGCCTCAGAGTATCAAGAATTTGCCGATGAGCGTCATCAACAATCGTTGAGTAACGCTTATAGTCAAGCAATAGCACTTGCGCAGAATATTAGTTATGGAATGACTTAATCGAGCAAATACCACACTTGTTAGTGTGGTATTTATAAGCAAAATGTAATGGGGGTTTACAAATATAGGCCTACCTGTGGCAAATTTAAATTTTTAGTGACAGGCTTACGACAAAACGGCGGCCAAATTCTTCCACTTTCATTAATGAGCTGGTGTTGTCAGTTTTGGCGCTGCGAGTAAGAGTTTCGTTGGTGGCATTAAATACATCTAAGCGAAGACTCGCACTGGTTGAGTAAAACCAACTAAAACTTAAGTCGGTGCTGATGTAATCTTCAACATAGATATCAGCGTTATTACTGATGTCTCGCTGCTCTAAAAAGTCACTACGATAGTTTATATTGATTGCGGCTTGCCACTTATCATCACTGACCAAAAAGCGCAGGTTACCAGTCCAATCCGAGACCCCTTCAACATCAAAATTATTTTCATCAGGAGTTATAACATCAGCATTTGTTATATAAGTAAGGTTTGCTGATAATTGGCTTTGTAAAAACCATGGACTGTATAGGGGGAGTTGCCATTGTGAACTAGCCTGTAAACCATTTACAGTCGCTTTGCCATCGTTAGTCTGTTGTAGGGAAATATAATCTAGCCCTTGATAGTTAATCGTTTTAGTTTGTTCAACTATAAAATTATCCATATTATGGTTAAAAGCTAGTAGCTGTAAGTTTAAATCCTCTGGTAACCAATTAACTGAAAGTGTGCTGGTATTAGCAATAACAGGCTCTAAATTTGGGTTACCCAGCTCGGCATAAGGTAAACCACCGGAGTTAACATGTAGTTTGGGGTTAAGATCCGAGTAATTCGGCCGGTTAACAGAGCGGCTATAACTTGTTCGCCACTGCCAATATGTTGATGGTTGCCATTTAATATTGATTGAAGGTAACCAAGAGTTATGATGATGATTTTTATTTAAAGGTGTTAATTCACCATCAGTTGTAAGTTGAGCACCTTGTGTTTCATTTAATGTATCACTGTAACGTAGCCCTGCGTTTAAAGTAACGTTTGCTAATTGCCACTGTGAAGATAAATACCCTTCATTTGATTCAAAACTAACTTGATAGCTATTAAGGTAGTCGCTATCAGTAATATTATTAAACGGTAAATTGATATCATAGAGCTGCAATAAATCGCTTTTTGGGATCAACCACGACTGCACTTTTGAATTAATAAAACTAGCGCTAAAGCCATGTTGAATTGGCTCCAGCCAGCGGCCATCTAATTTAGGTAGATCGTTTAAAGACTGGGCGCCTAAACTAATATCTCTGCGAGTATAACTATACTGTTGTGTTGAACTTAAAAAGCCAAATTGTAAATGCTGAAAACCAGAGTCAGTTGAACTTTCCCAGCTGCCATCAATTCCCCATTCACTCACTTGATTAAGTACATTGATAGTACGTTTACTCATTTGATTGATATGTGAATAGCTATTAACAAGACCTAAATTACGGCTAAAGCTATAGTCATTTACAGAATCAGTTTGTAAATCAACGTAGGCATCCATAGGGGAAAGTGCAGCATGCACTCTCGTGATGGGCTCTTTGGTTTCGCTTTTTGCTTCGCTACGGCTATAAAAAGGAGAAAGAGTTAATGGTATCTGCTCATTTGGTTGCCAGTGTGCATCTACTTGCAGCGTTTGATTAGCATAATATAACTTAGACTCTTCACGGCTGGTTTTAGCATTTACATTACTAAAAAAGAACTCATTTATACTATTTAATGGTGTTGAAACCTCTGCAATTGCATTTTGACTTTGAGGGTTGATCCCTAGTCTATGCTCATCAAACGAAAAGTCAGTATCGGACCTAAACCAAAGTGTATTGAGTGTTAAATGATCTGAAGCTTGCCATGCTAAAGCGCCGTAATAAGTGGCGCGAGTGCGATCTTCGTTTTCGATGGTTATTGCTAAACCGTCTGTCGGTACTAAAGTGTTATCGTCTAATTCTGACCACTGGTATTTACTCGGAGCACCACTATTATCACCCCAGTGCCAGCTTTCAAACTGATATTGGCGCTGTAAGCGATTTTCGTAGTTCATTTTGAAAATAACACCTATGTTGTCGCTTTTGCCATTTGCGGTTAAACCGAAGCTCGGTTGAAAATTACGATCGCCTTCTAAAGTTGCTGCGGTTAACATGACTTGTAAGTTATTTTCTTCATATGCCAGCGGATCATCGCTCAATAAGTTTACAGTTGCCCCAATAGCACCACTTGGCAAGCTCGACTCTGCTGTTTTATACACGGTAATATTTGAGAATAGCCCTGCGCTGAAAATATCAAATCGATGTTGTTGCCCATACTGATTTGAGTTGCGCACGTTTTCAGTATTAGCTAGGCGGCGACCATTAAAAAGCGTTAATTGATATTCAGCGCCTAGCCCCATAGCATTGATGTTAAGTGCTTCACCGCGATCACGAGTAATGCTTAATCCCGGTACAGCTTGTAATGCTTCGGCTAGGTTTTCAGCGGGTAATTGTGTCAGCATAGCGCCAATAGCAACTTCACTCTCCCCAGCATAATCACTTTTTACTTGTTGCGCATAACTCACTGCCTGCTGGTAATTAGTATTGTAGGTGTCTGCAGAGGAAGCTTTGGGTAATTGCTCGGTCACTGTAACTTCTTCTAGAAACTTAGCTTTTGTCGCTGACGAAGGTGCTTTATTTACTACTACTGTTGTTTTGAAAATAACGATACCCGCGGGTGTTTTTTCCCAGTTTAATTGGTGAGGTTTCAGTAGTTGATTTAGTGTACTTTCGAGAGTTGTAACTTGGATTGGTTTTTGCGCTAGCCCTTTGAGTAATTGGCTATCGTAGATTAATGCTGTATTAGATTGCTCAGATAAAAGGGTAAGTTGCTCTATTAAACTTGAGCCCGTTGTTGCCTTTGTTGTAAAACTAAGACCCAAAAGTGCTACACATAATAAACTGCTTATACGTAACATCTATGAACGGCCTTTCAATTTCATTAAACCCTAAGTGTGAAGAATTTAGATGAACAATTTATGACAGCACCCATAATTTGAGGGTAAATAGAACCAGCTGATTACTCTATGGGGCTCAAAACTACACTGTCGTCAAAACTATTGATTTTGAGTTGATTTAATTGCGCTATTAATGTCGCTGCGCCCACAACATCTGCGGTTTTAAAACGCCCGCTAACACGCAGTTGGGCATCAACATTATTTAACACTAAAGGTTTGTCGGTATAACGATTGAGCTGAAAAATAGCATCGTTGATAGTTACATTCTCTAAATCTAGCCAGCCAAGTTGCCAGTCAGGTTGGGTTGCATTAAATGTAGTAACAACAATATTATTATCGATGACGCGTGCACGCTGGCCTTTAACTAATTCTACTTGTTTTGAATTATTTTCAGTATTAACCGCGACTTTGCCGTGAAAGACATCTATGGTTGTTTCTCGTAGGGTTTTATCAACATTAAAAGCAGTACCCAATACACTAATTGTTGCGTTTCCTGTTTTAATCGTAAATGGACGTTGTTCATCACGCTTTACTGAAAAGTATGCTTCACCTTTGCTCAAAGTAGCTTGTCTGGTTTTATCGTTCTCATTAAACTGTAAATCAGTTTGCGTATTTAATGCGACCTCTGTGCCATCCGATAAAGTAATGTCAGACGCTTTTGTTGCAAAAAACTGCTGCGCTGCAACAAGTGTTGATGCTTGTGGTGTTGCTGGATCACTTAAGTGAGTTAAGCCAATAAATGCCATAATTAAAGATGCAGCAACCGCACTACCCCACACTAATAAGGGGCTCTTTTTACGCGGTGTTATTGCCGTAGGCTCATTCAACTTTTGCTGTGAATCTGCTTTTTGTAATGCTTGAATGAGTGCCGTATCTTGCCAAATTGCTTTTTCAAGCTGCTCATTACTTTCATCGTCAGGTTTGAATGGGGTATGCATTAAATTTCTCTATCTGTCTTTATTACTAATATAACGACTTAACATGCTCTAAGGGGACAATTAGTCGGCGATAAATGCGCTGATAGCATCTTTAAGCATATCCATAGCGCGTGAGATATGCTTTTTTACCGCTTCTTCAGATAGACCTAAGCTTTGCGATATTTGCTGGCGGCTCTCTCCATGTAAGCGTCTACGAATAAACACATCTCGGCGCAGCGCAGGCATTTGCGCCAATACTTGCTGATAAACCTGAAGTCGCTGCTCATGTTCCAGTAAGCTTTCTAGGGAAAGATCATTACTTTGAGGTTCATGCTCTAGGCTCTCAGGAGATTTTTTTTGTTCACGATGATGGTCAACGACTAAGTGATGTGCCATGCGATAGCCATAAGCTAATGGGTTATCTATATGCGCAGTACATTCAATTTTTAATGCTTTCATTAGCAGTTTTTGAAATAAGTCATCAGCATCGGCATCTTCACCAACGCCACGACGAAAAAAACTTTTCAATGCATCTTGGTTGGCAATAAAGCATTTTACAAGTGGTCGATTTTGTTGGCCTTGTTCGCTTATTAGTGATGGCGATGTCTGTGTTTGCAACATTGTTTTTATCGTTATCTATAAGATTAGTTTTTTAATAGACGCTAATACTAGAGCAAAGGTGACACCATTTTTATGATGTTTTAATTACACTTTTATGATGCTGGTGTCGTAAAAGCGACACAAAAACTTCATCGAATAAATACGTCCCCTATTAATTTTAAGCTACGTCATTAGGAGCGAAATCAATTTAAAGTCGTAACACATATAACAGGAACAACATGATGACTAAGCGAGTTTTTACATTATCACCTTTAGCACTAGCATTAAGCGCATTGTTTGTCGCACCTGCATTTGCACAAGATACTGAAAATGAAGAACAAGCGATGGAGCAAATCGTCGTAACGGGTAGCTATATTAAAAGTTTAGAAAAAGCGATAGATTTAAAGCGCGAGAATATCGGTTTTTCAGATTCAATCGTGGCGTCAGATATTGCTGATTTCCCAGAGCAAAATTTAGCTGAAGCATTACAACGTATGCCAGGTGTAACCATTGAGCGTAACAAGGGATTAGGCCAAAAAGTTAATGTACGTAGCTTACCGAGCGAGTTTACCTTTGTATCAATTAATAATCTTGCTACCGCCTCTGGTAGTGGTGGCCGAGATGTTGAGTTTGATATGTTCGCTTCTGAGATTATTCAAAGTGTTACGGTGAAAAAATCGCCGACGGCTGTTGATGAAGAAGGCGGTATTGCGGGCTCTGTTGCAATTACAACGGCACGGCCATTTGATTATGAAGGACGCAAATTAGTGGCATCCGTTGAAGGTGCTTATAATGAAATCTCAGAACAAACAGATCCTAAATTTTCATTTCTAGCCAGTGATACGTTTGGTGATTGGGGGGCGCTTGCTTCGATAGCTTACTCAGAGCGAACAAACAGAACAGATAGTAACTCAGGTATCGATTTTCGTCCGCTTTCACGCTGGTTAGAAAAATCAGGTTCATCGCAATGGCAATCAGATCAAGCAGCTGATGTACTTGAGCGAGATACGGGAATTACGATTAATGATCGTTTCGACAGCGATGAAACCAGTCGAGTGGTGTTTTTAAACAAAGTAGGCGATCGTTCCTATTTAACCGAGCAAGAAAAGTGGGGCGCAACGCTTTCATTACAATATAAACCAAGTAGTGAATTTAGCTTAACTTTTGATGGCCTCCTGGGTAATTTTGACGATCATGAGGATGAATACGATGCTGCTGCCTATGCGGCTTCAAGTATTAGTTCTTTAGAACGTGTTAATCAATATGATAGTTCAACCTCAAGTGATTATGGCATTACTGTTTTAACCGATGTTGATTATGCAGCGACTCAACATGAATTTTTAAGTAAAGAAAACAGCAGTGATACAGACTACCAACAATTTAGCATTGCTATGGATTGGTTAGTCGGCGAGTGGGATATTAATGGCTTATTTGGCTACAGTGGTGCAGATAAATCAATTGAGTCGACAAACTTAAAGCACACAGCCTATCGAGCAACTCGTTCGCGTTATACGAGTACCGGTGCAGAGACTATTCCAAGTAATAGCGCAGATACTTTTGATATGTATAATTCTCCAGAAGCTTATTTATTTGATTACAATGAAGTTAATCGTGAGGCTATTTCAGATGATAAATATGCTGCGCAACTAGACTTTACTCGCCAGTTAAATTTAGAGTTTTTCCCTGCGTTAACCAAAGTGCAATTTGGTGCACGGTACACTGATAAATCAAAAGAGCGTAATTACGGTTCTAATCGAGTAACCGGTCCATCAGCAGGTGATTCTTCTTGGGTTGGTACGCGTACCTTAGCTGATAGTGAACTGACAAGTATTACAGATCTGGTAAATGGTGGTGAGTACTTATCTGAAGTGCCATCAAAGCAAGGTTGGAGTCAGGTTTCAAACAGTTATGCCCGCGAGCAACTTAGATACGAAGGTTTTGGGGTAGATTTTGAGCCAGACCAATACTATCAAGTAGAAGAGAAAACAACGGCAATTTACGCAATGGCTGACTTTGCTTTTGATATAGGTGATATGCCGGCAACGCTTAATACAGGCGTGCGCTATATTGATACCGATGTAAATTCATCAGGTTATCATCAGGTTCAAAATGATGACGGTACAACAAATTATACCTCAGAGCCTGTTTCAAAAAGTGGTAACTACACCGACTTACTGCCAAGTATTAACTTTACCCTTGAACTTAATGATGACCTAGTTCTGCGAGCCGCGGCATCTGAAACACTTATGCGCCCTGCTCTCACTGATATTGCCTATAAACGCACTGTGAGTTTGAGTGAATTTAAATACCGTGATGGTAATCCTGACCTACAACCAACTTATGCCGACCAATGGGAAGTGGGCCTTGAATGGTATTTAGAAGAAGGAGGATTACTTGCTGTTTCATATTTTGAAAAAGAAATTGAAGGTGTTGTTCGTGAATCTCTCACCGGTGTAGTTGAAGGTGTGACTAAGTACAATGATAACGGTACTGTTGATGGTGTTTATGACTTTGATGTCTATCAAAAAGTGAATGCTGAGGGCTCGTATGATGTTAGCGGTATTGAGTTTATCGCGCAAATTCCATTTGTTCGTTTTCACAACATGTTAGATGGATTTGGTATTAACGCAAACTACACGACATTAGATAATTCATTAACGGGTGCATCTGATTTAGGTATTCCAACACCGCCAGAAGGCCTCGCTGATGAAACCTATAACCTGACTTTTTATTATGAGAATGAGAGCTTTGATGCGCGTATTTCATATAACTACAAAGACAAGTATGTTGAGTATATTGAGCGTGATATGTACCCAGTTTATCGTGATGCTTACGGGCAAACAGATATTTCATTAGGTTACAATATTAATGACTCTATGAAGGTAACGCTTGAAGGGATTAATATCACTGACGAAGAAACCACAGGTTATACTCTTGATCCTGCTTTCCCGACTATGTATGAGTTCTCTGGTCGACGTGTATCGTTAGGCTTTAGAGCTATTTTTTAATTATAAAAACTTATATTGCTGGGAGTCTGTACGCTCTCGGCTTTTTTGTTTTAAATATGATAGCAGGGCATTTTTATGAAGTTATTGCTACCTTTAATACTGTGCATAGTTACTACAACATTACATGCTACTCCACTAAGTAATACGCAAATAGCCTTTGTGCCGGATATTCATTTTCATGATATTTATGGTGATTTTTCAACAGAAGGGTTTGAAGGCATTGAATTAGGTAAAGCAGAAAAGCCTGTAAGTATTCGTAGTATGCAGGCGCAGATCCATTCAACCCGTTTATTTAATGAAAACTACTTTGCACTAATTGCCACATTAGATGACATTGCGGCTAAGGGAGTAAAGTTGGTCGCCTTACCAGGGGATTTTACTGATGACGGTCAACCAGTACATTTACAGGGCTTAAAAACTATTCTTGATGGCTACGCCAAAAAACATGGTATGCGTTTTTTTGCTATTCCAGGTAATCATGATCCCGTTAAACCGTTTAAAAGCGCAGGCGGTAAAGCTGACTTTTTGGGATTGGAAGGTCAGCAAGTGGGTATTTACTCAACGGATCACCCGCGTTGTGAACATACCTCCATAGATAACAACTCTCTAGTGTGCAGCGATAAAATAGCCCATGCAGGGTATAAAGAAATCGTTGAAATAATGGGAGCATTTGGCTTGTTACCTGATAACCGTGACTTACTGTGGGAAACCCCTTTTGGTAAAGTAGCTTCCCTAGACGAACGTCGTTACACACAATGCGTAAAAAACGACAAAACCAGTTGCAAGCAAGTTCCCGATACGAGTTATTTAGTTGAGCCTGTGAAGGGACTTTGGTTGCTTGCTATAGATGCTAATGTCTATATCCCGCAGTTTAAAAATGGCACTATGGTTTTTCAAGGTTCAGGTAATGCAGGTTATAACAAGGTACTGACTGAGAAACCTTTTTTATTAGATTGGATCACGAAAGTGGTTAAGCGTGCTAAGCAGCAAAATAAAACCTTGATAGCTTTTAGCCACTTTCCGATGGGGGAGTTTTATGATGGCCAAACGCAGTCGATTAAATCATTATTTGGTGATTCGGCTTTTCAGTTAGCTAGAGAGCCTAGTATTGATACCCGAAAATTACTTGCCGAAACAGGTTTAAAACTGCACATCGGCGGGCATATGCATATGAATGACACGTTCGTTATTGAAAGCGAACATAACACCTTATTTAATATTCAAGCACCCTCTATCGCGGCGTACCGCCCTGCTTATAAGTTAGTTACACTTAATAATCAGTTGGCAAAGGTCGATACTATTACGATTGATAATGTTGCACAGTTTGATTTGTTGTTTAGTGCTTATCATAAAGAACATGATTATCTGCTGAAAAACGCCCCAGAACAGCAGTGGAATAACCGAATTTTGACAGCCAAAAGTTACCATAGTTACAGCAAAATGCACTTACAAGCTTTGGCAAAATGGCGGTTTATTCCTAGGGAGTGGCCGCAAGGTTTTCGTGAGCAAGTGCTGAATATGTCGTTGTTAGAGATTACAGCTTTGTTTAATATTGATATTCAACTACCAAAAGCACAACGACAAGGCTTGCAGACTAAAAGCGTACTCGATTTCATCATTGATTTTTATTTGGTGCGAAATGCTGGCACCCTCGCTTTTACTGATATATCGCAAGCTACGCAGCACATCTACCAAACAATGACCAATATATTAAATAACAATACAGGGTGTAATGTTAGCAGCGATACTAAAGGTGAAAACATTTGTCAGCTAAAATCAGCCCTAACTCAAGCATTCAGTATTTACGATAATCTTAATCATGCGCTACCAGATAAATGCTTAATTATTGATATGTCTGAAAATAAACCATTGCAAAACTGTGCTGTGGATACTGTAACGCCATAACTGCGGCTTAATTATCGGGATTATGTAATGGGGGTTTACAGTTTTCGGTATATGTTGTTATAAATAAAAAAGCGCGAGAGTGTTAACTCTCGCACAGTTCTTAAAACTAGCTTAGTGCTTTAATTAAATATCAAAGCGGTCAGCGTTCATTACTTTAACCCACGCTTGAACAAAGTCTTTTACAAAGCGCTCTTTGTTATCGTCTTGGGCGTAAAACTCGGCAAGCGCTCGTAAAATAGAGTTTGAACCAAACACTAAGTCAATGCGGCTTGCTGTCCACTTAGTGTTACCTGAGCTACGATCTACAATGTTAAAAGTAGTTTTGCTTGCAGGCTCCCAGCGATTATCCATGTCGGTGAGATTTACAAAAAAGTCATTGCTTAATGTACCCACATTATCTGTGAATACACCGTGCTGAGTGCCACCGTAGTTAGTGCCAAGCATACGCATACCGCCAATAAGTACAGTCACTTCTGGTGCGGTTAAACCCATTAGTTGGCTGCGCTCTAGTAGTAGCTCCTCAGCTGATACAACATAGTCTTGTTTTTGCCAATTTCTAAAACCATCGTGAATTGGTTCAAGCACATCGAACGACTCTGCATCGGTTATTTCGTCTGTTGCATCACCACGGCCAGGGGCAAATGGTACGGTAATATCAACGCCCGCTGCTTTTGCCGCTTGTTCAACGGCGGCAGTACCACCGAGTACGATTAAATCTGCTAAACTAACTGGTTTGCTTAAGCCTGCTTGCACTGTTTCAAGTGCGCTTAATACTTTTGCCAAGCGCTCAGGCTCATTACCTTGCCAATCTTTTTGTGGGGCTAGGCGAATGCGTGCGCCATTGGCGCCACCACGATGATCTGAACCACGATAAGTACGTGCGCTGTCCCATGCGGTGCTGATCAAGTCACTGGCACTGATACCACAATTCAAAAGTTTAGATTTTAGTTCACTCACTTCGCTATCAGATAAAGTGTAATCGACACTTGGGATCGGATCTTGCCAAATAAGATCTTCGCTTGGCACATCAGCACCAAGGTAGCGTGATTTAGGGCCTAAGTCACGATGGGTTAGTTTAAACCACGCTCGTGCAAATACGTCGCTAAAATACTCAAAATCATCGTTAAAGCGCTCAATGATTTTGCGATAAGCCGGATCCATTTTCATTGCCATATCGGCATCAGTCATAATTGGATTTAAGCGAATTGATGGGTCTTCAACATCAACAGGTCTATCTTCTTCTTTAATATTTACAGGTTCCCATTGCCATGCTCCAGCAGGGCTTTTGGTGAGCTCCCAATCATAGTTTAATAGCAAGTAACAAAAGCCATTATCCCACTTAGTTGGATGTGTAGTCCACGCACCTTCGATACCTGAAGTCATGGTATCGCGGCCAATACCGCGTGAGTTATGATTGTTCCAGCCAAGACCTTGTTCAAATACATCGGCGGCTTCTGGCTCTGGGCCCACATTTTCTTCACTGCCGTTACCATGAGTTTTACCTACGGTATGACCGCCGACCGTGAGCGCTGCGGTTTCTTCGTCATCCATTGCCATGCGGGCAAAGGTTTCGCGAACTTGCTGTGCTGTTTTAAGTGGATCGGGTTGACCGTTTACACCCTCAGGGTTTACGTAAATTAAGCCCATTTGCACGGCCGCTAATGGGTTTTCCATAGAGTCTGGTTTTGCTACGTTGTCATAACGTTCATCACTCGGGGCAAGCCATTCTTTTTCAGCGCCCCAATAAACGTCTTTTTCAGGGTGCCAAATATCTTCGCGACCACCGGCAAAACCAAAGGTTTTTAAGCCCATTGATTCATAGGCCATGTTACCGGCTAAAATAATTAAATCAGCCCAGGATAATTTATTACCGTATTTTTTCTTGATAGGCCATAGTAAGCGGCGGGCTTTATCAAGATTGGCGTTATCAGGCCATGAGTTTAATGGCGCAAAACGCTGGTTTGCAGTGCCACCGCCGCCACGGCCATCAGCTAAACGATAAGATCCCGCTGAGTGCCACGCCATGCGGATCATTAAACCACCATAGTGGCCCCAATCAGCTGGCCACCATGCTTGGCTTTGAGTCATCAGGTTTTTTAAATCGTTTTTTACCGCTTCAAGGTCTAACTTTTTAAACTCTTCGGCATAATTAAAATCATCGTCGTATGGATTGGTCTTTGTGTCGTGTTGATGAAGAATGTCTAAATTTAACGCGTTTGGCCACCAATCAGTATTGGAATTAGACGCTTGTGTATTGCTACCGTGCATGATTGGGCATTTACCCGCACCTGAATTGCTCATTTTTAGCTCCTGTATCGGAATAAAAAACTCTACTTATTTAAACCATATCAAAAAAGCTTAGTTAGAAGTCTTAAACCTACTATCTAAGTTAATGTGTGATTAGCTTGTTTTAATAAAGTTTAGTTAATAGTTTCAATATAGAGTATAGATGGATAAAAACTAGCTTCAGAACAGGGTTTAAAGCGATTGAAGCCATCTATAAATTAGATGCTGTTGTTTATAAATCTTTAATATTAATCCAATTGTTTAAAGAAAAATGTTACTTTCTATACAGCTGTTAAAATAAGGTGGAAAATGCATGATTGACTTTATTGCTGTTTTTATTACTTTTTTTGCTGTTATTGACCCCATAGGCACGGTGCCTGTATTTGTTGCTGTGACCGAAAAATACGATGCGAAAACCAAGCGACGTATTGCACTTTTGGCGACATTAGCTTCGGCTGCAGTGCTAATCTTTTTTGTTGTTATTGGCGAAATAATCTTAAAAGCCTTATCTATTCCTTTACCTGCGTTTCAAATCTCAGGGGGAATTGTTTTATTTCTATTTGCATTGAGTATGATATTTGGTGATAGCAAACCCGAGGAGGAGCTCAAGCTGTTTGTTAAATCGGATAAACAAACCGCTATTTACCCTATTGCTGTTCCCTCAATTGCCAGTCCTGGCGCCATTTTAACCGCTGTATTGTTAACCGAAAACGCTATTTTTAGTATTTGGGAGCAATTGCAAACAGCATTAGTTATGTTGTTGGTTTTGACCGTGGTTTATGTATTAATGCTGCTTTCTGGCTATATCAGTAAAGTAATTGGCAGCAGTGGCGCCAGCGTGATTAGCCGTGTGATGGGGCTAATTTTGTCAGCGATTGCTACAACAAATATACTTACGGGGTTTACCGAATACTTTAAATTAGTTTCAATGTAGCTCAAGAAGAGAGTATCTACAGATTCTAAGTTATTTTATAAAAGACTACATTTTAAGGATTGTTGTGATTACAAAATTACCCCGTTGGGTGGAATATGGCTCTTTCATATTAGCGTTAGTTGCAGGTCTGGTTAATGCAATTGGCTTGTTAGGGTTTAAACACCAATCAGTCTCACATTTATCTGGAACTGCGACTTCATTGGGTACAGGGGTTATTAATGTAAGTTTCAGTGATGTGTCACAGCTTGCTTTTATTTTATTAAGCTTTGTTTGTGGCTCAATGATTTCAGGATTCTTTATCCGTAGTGGCTCGCTTAAACTAGGTCATAATTACAGTGGTCTATTAGCGTTTGAAGCATTATTGTTATTTGTTTCTGTTTATTTCCTCGCAAATAATTTGATATACGGACATTACTTGGCATCGGCTGCATGTGGTTTACAAAATGCTTTAGCGACAACCTTTAGTGGTGCCATTGTTAGAACAACCCATGTAACGGGGATTTTTACTGACTTAGGCATAATGATTGGCGCAAGATTACGTGGTGAGGCATTCGATAAAAGAAAAGCGCTGCTCTTTATATTGATAATTACAGGGTTTATTTTGGGCGGAACAGTAGGCGCGTATTTTTTTAATATGCTTGGATTTAATGCGTTATTTATCCCTGCGAGTATTTGTGTATTTTTAGCTTTATCTTATTCAATTTATAGTGCCAGGTTTAAACACTCAATAAACAAGGGCTAATGTGAAACGTTTTCTTTCGCTTTTATTATTGCTTATTAGTTTTAGCATAAGTGCAGAACACGCTTATCAAATTCCTCGAAGTTCAGTGCTTGAGGTGACTGATCACACTATAAAGCTTAAATACTCCTTATCTATTAAGTTACCGCGTAGTTACAGTAACAAGCCAAACCGCACCTATCCTGTTATTTACTTACTTGATGCACCTTATGCCTTTGAGCTAGCCTCAGGTGCTACACGCTTTCCCATGAACAGCGCTAAAATGGATGAAGCGATACTGGTGGGGATTGGTTATTCACATGGTTCAAAAGGTGCATCTAGCCGAATTAGAGATTACACGCCAAGCAAAGCAAAGGATTGGCGGCTAGAGACAGGTAAAGCCGCACAACATATTACTTTTATTGCTGATGTGGTGTTTGAGCATATCAACGCTAACTATCGAGTTAAGCCAAACCACCGTACTTTAGTCGGAAATTCATTGGGAGGTTTATTTGCCACTCATGTGCTTTTTACGCAGCCAGACTTATTTAGCAGCTATATTATTGGGAGTCCGTCGGTGTGGTTTGATGATGAGGCGATCTTATCTCAGCTAATTACTGCGCCAAAGCAACCAACTAAAGTATATATATCGGTTGGTAGTAAAGAAACGCAAGAGTTTGGCGAAGGTCAAAATATGGTTGCAGGAGCTAACAAGCTTGCGGCTAAAATACGTCAAAGAGACAGTAAGCATATTCAGTTGAAGATAAATATTATTGATGGGGCTAAACATAGTACGGCATTTCCAACAACGCTAATTCAAGGACTAGGGTCTGTTTATCTTTGCGGATTAAAATTTGTTCAAACTAGGGGCGGTTTAATCGCGGCGCGAGGTTTGTAACCTAGTGGGCTAAGTCAAAACCGAGCAACAAAGAGTAAATCGCCCCTAGGCAGAACCCGAAGGGCAGCGCCTGTTTGGTATTGATGCTGCGTTATCGCCTATTTATGGGGAATAACCACACCACATAGGCGCTGCCTTGCCTAAACACCAAACAGGCTGCTGCAAATTTAACCTTGAAAGGTAAACAGACCCTAGATTGGTTGTATGGAAAATAATTAAAGCAGCTAAGTACAGCTGCTTTGAATCGTTATTATCCTTTTATGGCGATCGCTATTTCGACCTCTGAGTCATTTTTATAATATTCAAAGTCGCTAGTATAGGTGCGTTGGTGTGCACAATCTTCACTACTAAAATATTGCCAAATTTCACCCCATAAGTCGATAACAGCATCAGGCATTTCGCCTTTCCCATTGAATACTAAATAACGGCTTTCTTTAGTGGCAACGTTTATTGAATCCGCTACTTTAATATTTTTATCATCACAACAGGCTATGACATCAAAGTCACCTGTCATATCCGTTTCATAATTTGTATAAACACCATAAACCTTTGTATCAGCGGTGAGTTTTGGACCATACTTTTGGCCAAATGTTTGCCATAAATTTGCTATTTTTGCCGTGTCGGTATTCATTTCATTAGCATTACATGTGCGCACTTTTAACCCTGTTAGGCTCATACTTTTAAGTTGCTTTATTTGCATACCGGCTATCCTTTTATGTGAGTTCACATATCAACTTAACAGAAATAACAGCAAAGGTTTAATTTATCGGTTTAGTATTTATGGTTTTAATAGCATCAATTACAGTGTGCATACGTTTAGCTAGTGGCCGATTTCGATGGTGGCACACGAAAATAGATTCGCTAATTGGGTTGGCAAGGTGGTGAACCTTAATGAGGTCCGATTTATTAAAAGCACCAACAGCATGAGCGGGTAAGACCGTGAAGCCAAAGCCGAGGCTAACAGGTTCTAAAATTAAGCTGATTTGGTTTGAAAACCCAGTACGCTTAATTTGACCAATATGTTCAAACTCTGGGTAGTTTTCGCTTAGCAATAGTTGGGCGTGGTGTTTTGCATCTGGGTGGCTAATAAATCCGAGGTCGCATAAAGCTTGCCAGGTCGGCGATTCGCAAGTGACTGGAGTTATTAACAAAAGTGCTTCTTGACCAATTTTGTGGCTGGTGACTTCGCTCAAAGTCGGGGCTTGGGTTAAAAAGCCTATATCTGCAATGTGGTTTGCAACAGCCTGCTCAACACTTTCATTTGGGGCGAAGCGATAATCTATCGTTAAATCTTTGTGCTTAGCTTGCAAACTAAGTAACTGAGCATAAAATTTCAATCCACAACTGCCAGGAGACTGGACCTTAACATCGCCACTGTAAGGGGAGTCGTTATGCAACTCGCGCTCTAAAAATTGCCACTCTTTAAGTAGCTGGCTACCTTTTTTATACAGACTTTGTCCTTGAGCGGTCAAGCTGAATTGTTTACCGTGACGCTCTAGCAGTTCGCAGTCAAGTTGTTGCTCAAGCTTTTTAATATGTTGGCTCACACCTGACTGAGTCATATATAAGCGCTCGCTAGTACGCGTAAAGTGATTTACTTCAACAAGTGTGCAAAAAGTGTGTAGCCAAACAGGATTTATCATTACATTTTGTACTTATAATTATGTTAAATGATAATTTTACTTAATGACTGGGTGTTCGTAAAGTGGCCTTTCTGGTATTTTACATGCAATAGGAGCACAACTTATGAGTAATGTTTATCCACGTAATTTTTCACATATTGGTATTTCGGTACCAGATCTTGAAAAAGCCGTAGAGTTTTACACCCAAGTTTTAGGTTGGTATTTAATAATGAAACCAACTGAAATAGTGGAAGATGATAGCGCAATAGGTGAAATGTGCACGGACGTATTCGGTGCGAACTGGGAAAAATTCCGCATCGCGCATCTATCAACAGGTGATCGTATTGGTGTGGAATTATTTGAATTTAAAAACCAAGAAAACCCAGAAGATAACTTTGAATATTGGAAAACGGGTATCTTTCATTTTTGTGTACAAGATCCTAATGTTGAAGAATTGGCCGACCGTATAGTTGCAGCTGGCGGTAAGAAGCGCATGGCTGAGCCTCGCTATTATTACCCGGGTGAAAAGCCATATCGTATGATTTATATGGAAGACCCATTTGGGAATATCTTAGAAATCTATAGCCATAGTTATGAACTTATATACAGCGAAGGTGCCTATTAAGCTAAGTTTGCTTGTAGCCTCATATTCAGATCATTATTTTACTAGGTAAAATTTTGATCTGAGAGTTCATACGCAATTATTTTTATTGTCTCAAATACGAATCACTATCTTTTCTGAACCCAAAATATATAATACCCTTTTTATTCGTTTCCCATTATGGATTTTAAGGGATTATTTATGCATGCCCAATCACAAAAAAACAGCCAGTCATTCATATTGATGGATAAAATTAAACAATATTATCAATCATATGCATATCAGCTTTCAGTTATTTCTCGGTTTTTTGCGGCCATTGTAGGTGGCTACGTATTTACCAGTGTGTTTACTGCTTTATTGAGTCTGATTTTACCGCTTAAAAAATCAGATGCAGTACTTTTGAGTATCAGTCTGACTATTTTTGTCTATAGCTGTGTATTTATTTGGGTCTTTGCTGTTAAGTCATTAAAAACCATTTGGATCACTATTTTACTAACATCATCAGCATGCGGGTTAAGCATTGCCTTATTAAAGGGTTGGTTATGAAAGAGAGTTTTTTTCGCTCCATGACATGGATGCATACTTGGGTTGGTTTACTGGTGTGCTGGTTACTGTATTTAATCTTTTTTGCTGGCACGATTAGTTTTTTTCGTGATGAGGTTACTTTATGGAATCAACCTGCACTTCACAATGCACAAGCGCCACAGGAACGTATATCACTACAACGACAGCAAATTATCGCAGGTGTCGATTACTTAAAAACTGCCGCTCCAGAGTCTAATCGGTGGGGAATATATCTTCCTCAAGAACGTGAATCTCAATTAATTTATGCCTACGAAAAACCCCGTCCAGAAGGCAAGCGTTTTGGTGGTTGGCAAGAGCATTATATTAATCCAAAAACAGGGGAATCATTACAGCAACCCAGAGAAACCAAAGGTGGTAACTTCTTTTATCGGCTGCATTTTGACCTGCATTATATTGATGTACGCACGGCACGATGGATAGTCTGCTTTGCAAGTTTATTTATGTTGGTTGCGCTTATCTCGGGGGTTGTTATTCATAAGCGTATTTTTAAAGATATGTTTAGCTTTAGAAAAAACAAAGGCAGCCGAAGTTGGCTTGATAGTCACAATGTATCGTCAGTTTTAGCCTTACCTTTTCATATAATGATAACTTATACAGGGTTGATAACCTTAATATTTATGTTATTTCCTTATCCTGCTATGACTGCTTATGAAGATGGCATACGTGGTTTGTTTAACGATGTTACCCCGACTAACGTACGTACTAAATCAAGTGATGAGCCAGCCCCATTAACGGCAGTAGAGAGTGTTTTAGATCAAGTTTATACTAACTGGCCTAATGCAGATCTTACTCAGTTTGCTATTAAAGATCCAAATAAAACGTCGGCAACAATGACGGTTCGCGCCTCAACAGGTACACATGTTCGCGACCAAACCCCTACGCTGCTGTTTAATGGTGTTGATGGTAGCTTAATAGCCAAAAGTGTTGATGAGTTTAGTAGCACAGAAGTGTTTTATGATTCCCTTACAGCTTTACATACTGGCCGCTTAGCAAATCCCTTACTACGTTGGTTATATTTTTTATGCGGTGTCGCAGGCTGTGTCATGATAGCGACCGGTTGTATTATGTGGGCTAAACGAATTCGTGAGCGAATGAAAAAAGATCAGCGTCCATCATTTGGCTTAAAGCTGGTTGAAGGGTTAAACCTTGCAACCTTAATGGGCTTGCCGCTTGCGACAAGTGTATTCTTTCTTGCCAACCGATTGCTACCTATTAACATGATAGAGCGTGCTGATAAAGAAATACTGGCGTTCTTTGTTACTTGGTTAGCTGTTGCCTTATTCGCTTTATTTAAGCGGGCAAAACAGCAGTGGATTCTACTTGCTTGGGTTAATAGTATTGCGTGTATAAGTATTCCAATAGTAAATGCACTCACCACTAATGGAAACATCATCAGCTACTTACTGAATGGTCAATGGGCGCTGTTCAGCTTTGATTTAGTGTGCTTAATAAGTGCAGTGTTGTTTATCGTTCAGGTCAAAAAATTACGTACTCACCGCCAAGCCAGCGTATCAAATGTGCGTCCTAGCCGTGTTGCTAAAAACAAGCTAAGGGAGCAAAGTGCATGAGTGAACTATTACAATTTAGCTTATGTTTATTGGCATTTAATTGTTTTGCCTTAGCAAAATTCAATCATTATCGCGATGTTTTCAAAGTTAGACCAACACAAAAGCAGAGTAATCAGTTTGTAATTGCCGCTTGGATCAGTATTTTACTAAGCTTGGTGTTAAGCGTGGTTGAACATAAAGGATATGGTGGATTACTTTTTTGTGGTTACATGGCTTTAAGTGTCTTATTACTAATGATTTTTTATAGTTTTAAAGCCTCATGGGTAAAGTTTATGAGTGTTATAAATATTACTACAATTTTTCTCAGTGGGTTATATATCAGCGTTTTTTAGCATTAGTTAGTAAAAATCTGATCTGCCATAAATTAAACGATGCAGAGATAAAAAAGGCAAGCCAATGTGGCTTGCCGTTATATCCAAAATCTGGGTATAAATAGTGGGGATACTCATGTCAACATATAGAATAAAAGCTAGTTACTCTATGGCGTAAATATTAGCCTGTGATCGTGTCATAATTATTGCTTTGAGGTTACACTTTTAATACAAGCTGAGTCTTGTAAAGGGGCTTTACGGTTACTTATTTTGCTCAACCCAAATTAATGAATCAGTATCAAAACCTCGTTGTTTGGCTGCTTTTATAAAATCATCTTTACGCTCTTGGGAAATACTTGGTGTGCGCGATAAGAGCCAAAGATAGTCAGTGTTATAACCAGATACATAAGCATACTGGTAATACTGTTTATCCATTTTAAACACCACATATGAGCTGTAGAACGGACCAAAAAACGATACTTTTAAGTGGCCAATATCTGATTCATCAACAAATTTAGCTTTTCCCTGTGCTTCGCTCCACTGTTGTTCTTCGTCGTTAAAGCCTTTATTTAAAACTGTAACAGAGCCATCTTCGTTGAGTGAGTATTGCGCGGTTATATTATTTAAGCCACGTTCAAACGAGTGATCTAACCGAGCTATCTCGTACCATTTACCTTGATAACGCTCAAGCGAAAAGTTATCTACCGGTGTTATATTTTGCGGCAAGCCAGTACACGCTGCAAGCAGTAAAGTGCAGAACAAAATTAAACTCAGGGTGATAGATTTCATCATAAATTTATAAAGACCTTAATAGCAAAAAAAGTTATACGTAGGTTAGCTTTAAAAAGTTCACTTATTACTGGCTGTTAGTTTAGCTGTGCGATAGGATCAATTTTTTACTAACAAGTGCATAATTAAATGAAAATATGGGTCGATGCCGATGCGTGTCCAGTGGTTATTAAAGAAATATTATTTCGTGCTGCTGAGCGTACGCAAACTGAAACAATTTTAGTCGCAAATCATGCAATGCGAACTCCACCATCTAAGTATATTAGCCGTGTGCAAGTTTCGTCTGGTTTTGATGTCGCTGATGATGAAATAGTAAAGCGTGTTGCTGCCAATGATTTGGTGATCACAGGTGATATACCATTGGCATCTGAAGTTATCGATAATGGCGCACAAGCTCTTAATCCGCGTGGTGAGTTGTACACAGCTGAAAATATTCGGTCATTACTCAATGTGCGTGATTTTATGGACACTATGCGTTCAAGTGGTGTTGAAATGAATGGCGGGCCACCTCCTCTTAGCCAAAGCGACCGACAAAATTTTGCTAATAATTTAGACCGTATTTTGGCGCAAAATAAATGAATGCCTGCCAAAATATAGGCTTTGGCGATCATAACTTTCGCGTTGCAGTTTACATTGCCAAGCCCCCACCTATGCCAGAATATACACATATGAATGGCTTATACCCGCTAATAAATGAGCAGATTAATACCATAAATCAAGCGTGTGGTAATGGTTGGCGAAAAGTATTTAATGTATACGCAAAGGTGCTGTTTGCTTTGCCAAGTGAGTATTATTGTTTTGCTAAGCAAACACATACTTGGCAGCAATATCGCGATCAATTTTTACTGCAAAAATTTAGTCAGACCGCGCTGGTCTTTAGCCCTCCTAAGCTGAGTGCAGGTAATACCTTGCATATTATTGCTGGTCGCACCCATGCAAAAAACTTATTGAATCAAGGCTTATTAGCAGCAGAACTTGATTGGTTAGATGACGAATTTGCAATTGATAAAGCCAATAAGCTCATTGTGTGTCCGTACTTTGACTACCGCCAGCTAAGTAATATAAAGATAGCTAGGCTTAGCCAATTAGTAGCTAATTGTTTCGAGAGTAGCTAATCTTAGGTTATCTACTTTTTGATTAGTCAATTTAATGAAAATACTTGTAGTTGATGATATGCCATTAATGCGACATGTATTAATTAACATGCTTCGTAAATTAAACTTCCATGAGATTGTTGAGGCCACCGATGGTATTCAAGCTTTTAGATTAATGCAGCAACAGCACTTTGATTTAGTGATCACCGATTTACACATGCCAAAAATGGATGGTAAAGCGTTACTCACTCGTATTCGCGATAATGAGCAATTGAATGAAATCCCTGTCTTAATGGTCACTTGTGAAGATAATAAAAAATCAATTAAAGAAATTATAGCGGCTAAAGTTTCTGGCTTTATTGTAAAGCCATTTAATTTAAATACGTTAGAGAGCCAACTTAAAAAAATAGTGAAGTAAAGTGGCATAAGTAAAGTTGCCCATAAACTTAAAAAGGGTGGCCGCCCATCATCCACGTAATCTTGCTTTAGCAGATATCGCTGAATCAGTTCGAATTACAACCCTACCATCATGACTCTTAGTCCAATTTAATGCCCTTGCTAAATAAACTTAAGTTAATAGAGGTTATTAGTAGCGAGAAATACAGTTTATGTAACCATTTCTTCTTTTAAATAAATGAGACTTACTGTTGAGGTCGTCTCTTTATCTTTTTTTTTAAGACGGTATTTTGATGAAAAGTGTAAATTAGCCTAATTGATTGTTGCTAAAATTCAGTCTAGCTAAGCATCCCGCATCACGTTAAGATGGGTTAAATTTAAAACAATAAGAACTAGAATGAATGTTAAATAAAACCAATGCATTAATATACTTATTAGCCTTTAGCAGTGGCTTTTCAATAATGGGGATTGAACTTTTAGGTGGGCGTATATTGGCGCCTTATTTTGGTAGTAGTGTTCATATTTGGGGCAGTATTATTACCGTGTTTATGCTGAGCTTATCGTTTGGTTATTTACTCGGAGGCAAACTTTCAATAAAACAGCCCTCATTAACTAAATACGGCCTGATATTTTTAATCGCTAGTATTATGGTACTGCCCATAGCGCTGTTTGCAGAGCCCATAATGGAGTTCATTTTTGCTCATGTTGAAGATAGCCGCTATGGTTCATTACTTGCCTCTACTGCACTGTTTTTTGTTCCCACCATTATTTTAGGTATGATCTCGCCCTACTCTGTGCGTTTATTAGTAACCGACAGCGAACGCAGCGGCCAAGTGGCTGGCGGTTTATATTTTGTAAGCACCTTGGGCAGTGCTCTAGGCACTATAATCACCTCTTTTTATATGGTATTGGCGTTTGATGTAAATACGATCATTATAGGCTTTGCCAGCTTTATTGGTTGCTTAGGTCTACTCGCAATTGTGATTGATTCAATCGCTAAGAAGGAGCCCGTTTATGCGTAATTACTTTCACCTAATTACGGTTTTAGTTTTATTCGCAAGTGCGCCGACAATGGCTGATATTATTCATAAGGAACGTTCACTTTATCGCAATATTTTAGTTGAAGAAACTGGTGACTTACGGTGTTTAAAATTTGACGAAAAAACCCGTAAAAGCAGTCAAAGTTGCATGTACATCAGTAAACCGAAAGAGCTGGTTTTTAATTATACTAAGCTGACTTTTGCTAGCTTACTGATGATTGATAATCCGCAAAACGTGCTCATTATTGGCCTTGGGGGCGGTACTCTATCAAACGTAATACATGAGCTGTACCCTGAGGCCGCTATTGAAAATATTGAAATAGACCCTGCGGTAATCAAAGTTGCCAGAGATTATTTTGATTTTATTGAAACCGATAATGTCACAGCAAAAGTGCAAGACGGACGTATTTTTATAAAACGGGCGGCACTTAAAAAAGCACAATATGATTGGATTATTCTTGACGCGTTTAATGGTGATTACATCCCCGAGCACCTGTTAACGAAAGAGTTTTTCCAAGAGATAAAAAGTGTACTTGCGCCGGGTGGGATTGTGGCTGCAAATACCTTTTCATCTAGCAAACTATATCAGCACGAATCAGCAACTTACCATGCCGTTTTTGGTGACTTTATCAATGTTACAACTGAAAAAAACAGTAACCGTATCATTTTAGCTGGGTTTAAGAGCGCCCCTTCACAGCAAGCAATAACTAAGCGGGCTGAGCAGCTAAGCCCGTTATTATCTCCGTATAACATTGACATTAAAGCCATCAGTCAAGGTATGAAGTCTACTTATAACAATCAAGACTGGCCTAGCGACACCAAAGTATTAACCGATCAATACTCCCCTGCTAATTTACTTAATTTTTAATGATTTAACCTCGAAAGATTATAAGATCTAAAGCCGATGAAAGTCGGCTTATTTCATAGGTTGAATAAGCCTTTTCGTACCTGATGAACTTGCAGTTTATTACGTGACTACTATTTACTTTAAATATTTAGTAGTCATTTGACTAACGCCCCTCAAATAATACACAAAACACTGTGACATTTACTTAGCATGCTAAGTAATGTTAAACTAGTTAGCATGCTAACTAAGTGAGACCTGTATGACCTTACCCCTTCCCTTTCATGAGACTTTAGATTTATCTTTATGCGGCAATATGGGCCGCGTGCATCGCTTATGCCGTGAAGCTGTAACAGCAGCAGTCGAGCCTTTGGGATTAACGCAGTCTCGTTGGACTGCGATGATCCATCTAAACCATCTACCTGATGGTGCAACTCAACAGCAGTTAGCCCACAGCTTAGGGATTGAAATGCCCTCACTTACGCGAACAGTAAAGCAGCTTGAGCAACAACAGCTGATCACTCGACGTGTTGATATTGACGATAAACGAAGTCGAAAAATTTACTTCACTGAGCAAGGCCAACACTTACTCACTACACTTAAAGTACTCATCACTGATGTTAAGCAACAGTTATACGCAGGGCTTAGCACAGAGCAATTAGACACAATGGCTCATGGACTCTTACAAATGGAAGAAAACGCACGCCGTTGCTTTACACGTTTAAATGAAAAGGGGTAAGTGATGACGCCTGATCAAAAATTTGCCCGTTATGTCAAAATATCCTTAGTTGGATTTATTCTACTTTTCGCTTATTTTGTGATTGCAGATATGTATTTACCCGTGACTCCCCAAGCACGTGTTTTTCATCCTGTTGTACAAGTAACACCTCAAGTCAGCGGGCGAGTTAATAAAGTATTAGTTAATAATAATCAATTGGTAAACCGTGGCGAGGTACTGTTTTTAATTGAGCCGGCCCCTTTTAAATTAGCGGTTGAGCAAGCAGAGCTCACCTATGCGGATGCTCAACTGCAAAATCAACGCTTCGACAGTAATGTAAAAGCCATTGAAGCTCAACTAGCAGCTGCGAATGCGCATCTGCATGAGCAGAAATTGTTGTTTGACCGCAGTGAATCATTACTTAAAAAGCGCTCTATATCTGAACAAGAATATGAAACTATTAGTGCTAATTTTCAATCAAGCAGAGCAAATGTTGCCGCAGTTGAGGCGCAGCTAACGGAGGCAAAGCTTGCTCGTGGCCAAGTTGGGAATGAAAATCTTGCATTACGTCATGCGCAAAATTTACTTGCTCAAGCCAAGCTAAACTTGTCTTATAGTCAAGTAAGTGCTGATGTGGATGGTAAAGTAGCTAATTTACAAGTTAGTAACGGTACCTATGCCAATAAAGGCCAGCCCATGCTCGCCATTGTGGCGAATAAAGCGGATTTAGTTGCTGACTTTAGAGAAAAATCATTAAGCCAATTCAGCCTAAAAAGCGCTGCAAAAGTAACGTTTGACGCTTTACCAGGTCAAGTGTTCGATGGTGTTATTAGTTCATTTGAAGCTGGGGTGAGCGATGGTCAGATCAACGCAAATGGCTTATTAAGCAGTACTGAAAGTAGTAATCGCTGGGTGAGAGATGCCCAGCGCCAGCGTATTCATATCGAGTTACAACAGCCGCAACTGCTTAGCCAATTACCCAGTGGTGCTCGGGCGACAGTTCAGCTTGTACCTGAGTCAACCATTGGTCAGTGGTGCGCCAGTGCGCAAATTCGGTTAATTAGTCTACTTCACTTTATTTATTAGGCAAGGCAGTATGACAGCACCTTCTCTGGATAAAAATGGCTTGAGGCAAGCGCTACGAATTGCTGGCGGCAGCGCGCTTGGATTTAGTTTATGTAAACTAATGAACTGGCCTAATGGCATTTTTTTTACCGTGTATCCGATGCTATTACTTGGTTTGGTGCCAATTTTAAACGGCCATATTATCCGCCAGTTTTTTGCTAGTGCGGCGTTTAGCGCATTTTTTGTATTAGTGGTGCAAGGGTTGTTTTCACACTTACCTGTGGTGATGACTCTACTAAGTTTTTTCGCTTTTGCTTTTTTGTTTTATCAAATGAGTCGTGGTGTTAACTTTTTGTTTGGTGCGCTGGGCGTGGTTGGTTTATCTATTCAGCTTCACTTCTCAAGTTATGTGGGTAATGGCACGAGTATTTATCCGCTTATTATAAGTAACGGTTTAGCCGTGTTAGTAACAGTTTTGACCGCGGTATTAATGCATTTTGTGTTTCCAGATGTCGCTCCACGTCAGGCCCAGGAGCGGCCAAGTAAAGCGATAGAGAGTGTGCGTCATGAAGTATTGCTGTGTTCAAGTGTTGCGACCTTATCGTTTGTGACTTTTCAAATATTTGATTTACAAGATTCAATTTCAGCGCAAGCAGCCTCGATTTTAATTTTGTTTCCGCTATGTTGGAAAGCTGCGGGTATGGCTGGCTGGCAACGAGCAATCGGCACGTTAATTGGCTGTAATTTGGCGTTGGTGTCGCAGTTGTTTTTATACAATTACACGGATATTTTATTGTTTCCTGCGTTAATACTATGGACTTTAACTCTTATATTTAGTCGTTATCATATTGTTGGCGGGGGGATCCCAGGTGTTGGTTTTGGCATTATTACCACCTTTGGGATTTTATTTGGTCAATCACTCGGCCCCGGACAAGACTTAGTTTACAGCGCTTTATATCGCTTTTCATCAGTGTCGGTGGCTATTTTAATAAGCTTATGTGCGGTGTATATTATGCACCATATTCTTAATCGTTTTAAGGTAACTCGCCATCATACGTTTGATTAACTCCTTTATAAGTAATAACGGCCTTAACCAACTCCTTATGCGCTAAGGCTGTTATTAAATTTTGATAGTAAAGCTACTTACTGGACCGTTGCGTCAAACTTATCTTCAACACATCGACTGTATGCGCCTTTGCTAAGTGCAAAGTAAGGTGTTTGATATGGCACAAGTTTACATTCAAAACTCTTACCATCAGGGCGGTATTGCTGCCAAGTCCAGTCTTCATCCCAGTGAATGTTTAGCGCCCCAGAGCCGTCGTTAGTAAAGCTGTCTTGGTTGCTACAATTAAGTACTTCGTTTGCTTCGATAGGTACGTTTAAATACGCAGCAAACTGCTCATAATAGGCAATACGATTAAGAGCTTGAGGCTTATCGTAGCCGTGGCCGCATTCTATACCGCCATTAATAATATTAATTGTTGCACCAAAGCCAGGGCTAATACCACGCGCTGTGTCTGTTTCATTAGGCACCCATGAACCATCTATGACCGACATCATGTCTGGTTTTGGTGGTTGCGGATAAACAAAAAAGAATACCGCAGAAGCTAAATTTAACCAGGTATCAGCCACGAGTTCAGGGTTGTTAAGTAATATACTAACATCACCGAACATAGCGTCTGAAAATGGCCCATAGTTGTAGTTGTACGACAGCTGCTTAGCTCCTCGGCCAAAGTACTTTAGGTATAAGCCTTGTTCATCGGTGCCACAAGGCCACGTTTGCCCTTGCCATGTTGAAGGTGCGCATGAGTTATTGTAACCACACCCTGCACTGGTTTCACTGCAACCTGCTTCACGAATAAAGTACAGGCCTTGACGCCATTGCGGGATGGCAGAATGCGGGTCGTGGCCGCCAGTTTCTTGAGTAAAGTGGGCAAACATAGTGGCGAGTGCTTTACGGCATACCGCCTCTGCTTTTTGCTCTGTTTCATAGTCATCACAGAATGCGGGGAATTTAGCCACGGCTTGTAAAAATTTACGGTAAGTATATTCCGGCGCGCGATCTGGAAATAAAAACTCAAAGCTTGCTTGGTCAATTATCGACTCTAAACGCTTTACATTGGCAGGGTTTGCAGCACGAAGTGGCGCGACAGCTTCGACGCTGGTGTTATCAAGCTTGCGAATGGTGTTTTTCACTTTGTTAAACAGTGGTGATGATGTTTTGTGTTGTTCAGTGTCAGCTATAATTGCAGCATCAATAAAATAGCCGCCGTTTGGGTTAATAGTGACGCCTGTTTCATACGGGTCGCCAGACGGTGGAGTGACAGGTGGTTCTACAGGCGGCTCTGTTGGCGGTTCAACGGGGGGCTCAACACTCGTATCACAGGGGGTTGAATCAAGTTGCGCAGCCCATGCTCCCCACTGAGAAGCGCCAGGCTCTTCACCTGGGTTTGCCCACCACTTTGCTTGATATAAAGTGTTTGCGTAGCAAACTTCACTTCCGCCAGTATATGATTTATCAACTTGCCAAACGTCAGCAGCATGGCTTTGCCAGGGTATGATAGACAGCGCTGTCATAGCGCTGAAGATAATCGATTTATTAAAATTCATCAGTGATCCTAAAATGAGGGGTTACGATACTTCATAATGAATTTCCATTATAGGCACATATAAACTTAACAATCAATTAACAAGGTGGGCGGCTTACATAAGCGTTTGTTGGTTAGATTTTGCATTTATTTACGGGGTATTAGCCACAAGGTTAAAGCGCCGGCTAAAATTCCCCAAAATGCAGAGCCAACAGAAAATAAGCTAAGATCAGACGCTGTAACTAAAAAAGTGATCATGGCGGCTTCTGTATAATAACTGTCAGATAATGCTTGTTGTAAACTTGAAGCAATCGTAGTGAATAGTGCAATACCTGCCAGTGCTAAAATGAGCGCCTGCGGTAAACTGGCCACTAAACCTGCGGTTATACGATTTATTAATTGATCAGGAAGTTGCATGAAAACCTTTTTATTCAATCGGTTATACGTCTAGTTATACATATTTATTTCACAATTACTAGCATCAATGAAATTGTTAGTGTTCACAGCGACCAGATCAATGTAAACATTAACAAAAATTAATGTTCTCTCCACCTTGCGGGCGTGCACTCTCAAGTAAAGTAATGCTCATACACAAGGTAGAACAATTAATTATGTTTGGAGCTAGATATGAAAAACCAGCACACACGTCATCTTATTAAGGTGCTTTCATTAAGCGCAATAACACTTGCATTATCAGCATGTGGCAGCAACAGTTCAGAAAATTCATCAATAATGCCTGAAACAACAACGCCAGAAACGGCCAAATTACCGAGTGTGTTAATCGGCGCAGTATCAGCTATATCAAGTTCCTCTATTACGGTTAACCAACGTGAACTACCTGCTGCGAGTGCAGAAATAGAAATTGATGGCGTGAATGGAAATTTAAGCCAACTACAAGTCGGTATGATTGTTGAAGCAGAGACTAACGGCGCTCAAGTAACGGAGATTGACTATGATCCTAATTTTAAAGGTCCTGTACTTATCGAAAATGGTATGGCTAGTATTGCCGGTGTGATACTTGAAGGGTTTGATAGTACTTTAGTCAATAATGGTGACCTCGTTGAAGTAAGCGGCTTTAATAGTGCATTTAATACCTTAACGGTAACTTATCAACAAGCTATTAC
This sequence comes from Pseudoalteromonas sp. APC 3893, assembly GCF_030408095.1. NCBI lineage: Bacteria > Pseudomonadati > Pseudomonadota > Gammaproteobacteria > Alteromonadales > Pseudoalteromonadaceae > Pseudoalteromonas > Pseudoalteromonas sp. APC 3893. The sequence goes on along the minus strand of NZ_JASDCD010000012.1, from coordinate 72,492 downwards.
TAACAGCTTAACAGAGCTTGAAGTTGAAGGTGTCATTACGCAATTAGATACTCAACTACGCACTTTTCAGTTAGGTAATATCACTATTAATTACCAACAAGCTGAAGTTGATGGTCTTATTAGTAATGGTCAATTTGTAGAAGTTGAAGGCATTATGCAAGCGCAGCAGTTAATAGCGAGTGAAGTTGACGCTGAACGCCAAAATGATTTTGATGATAATATCGACACAGAACTAAATGGTAAAATTACATTCATTAATAATAACTCAACGCTGATGACTATAAATGGACAATGGCAAGTAAGCTTAACTGAACAAACACGTTATGAAGATGGCACTGTTAATGATTTAGTTGTTGGTGCACTTGTAGAAGTTGAAGCTTTATATCAACAACAAAGTGATTTATTTATGGCTCAAGAAGTCGACTTTGAATCAGGTTCGAGTGATTCAACAACGATAAATAAGGAGTTTTCTGTTGCTGGAGTTGCAAGTTTCAATGAAGGTATCGTAACAATTAATAATTATCAATTTACACTCAGTAACCAAACAGTATTTGACGATGGCTTAACTCAAGCAACTATTAATGGTCAGTTTCTTGAATTAGAAGGAATTATCACCGATGATATTAATATTGTTAGTGAAGTTGAGTTAATGGATGCCAATGATTCACTTAGCTTAACTGGGTATGTAATTACACAAAGCGAACAATCTAGACTTTGGGGTTATGTTAGCGAAGACAATTCACTTAACGCTTATGCCGACCAATATGCAGAGGTAGAATGTGAATTAGTTAGTGGCAATCAAGTACGAGCTTGTCGTCTCGACGATTAACTGTAAAAAATTAAAATAGCAGCGTATCTTGCGCTGCTATTTTTGAGGTTTATGATGAAAAAAGTACTATTATTCAGTTTGTTATTTGTCTCATCGATAAGTAGTGCTAAAAGCTCTGCGATATATGAAAAATTGCACCATGCTAAATCAGCCAAACCAACGGCTATTTTAGAAAAAGTAGAAGATAAGTATAAGAGCGAAGCGGTCATTGTAGAGTTTGAACTTGAGTTTGAAAAAGGTAAAACGACCTACGAAGTCACGTTATATCAGGCTAACCGAAATCGCTTTATTGAATTATTGTTAGATAAAGATGGCGACTTAATTGAGTTAGAGTATGAAGCGCCAGAACTTGATGAGCAAGAAGAGATTGCCGCCGCAGATATTATGCAAAAAAAAGGCTATACCATGCAGTTATTAGTGGCAAAACTGAATGACTCAAACGAACACTACTTAATTGAAGCCCAGTTAGAGCAAGATATGGGGATTACTTATATGGTGGCCACATTTGTTAATGAGCGTGGACGTCATAAAAAAGCAATTGATTTAACCACAGGTAAAGATTTACCTTTACTAAGGTGGGGAAATTAATGAAGTTATTATTGGTTGAAGACGATAAGCAAAACCGTGACTTTTTATATAAAGCGTTTAGTGAACAAGGTTATACTGTTGATACTGCAGCTGATGGTCAACAAGGATTACTGTTAGCAACGTGCGAAGATCACGATATAATTGTATTAGACCGAATGTTACCCAAGCTAAATGGAATACAAGTGTTAGCCGCATTAAGAGCGACGGGTAAAACGACCCCTGTTTTGATTTTATCAGCCCTAGATAAAGTAGACGACCGTGTAACCGGTTTAAAAGCAGGCGGTGATGATTATTTAATTAAACCTTTTGCGTTTTCTGAGTTAGCAATCAGGGTCGAGAACCTTATTAAACGGCACACGGCGCAGCAGCCTCTTAGCACACAGTTAAGCCTAGCGAATTTACACTTAGACTATGCAAACCATAAAGCCGATGTTGACAATCAGACGCTAAGCTTACAACCAAAAGAGTTTAAATTATTGCGCTTTTTACTTGAACATCCTGACAAGTTAGTTACCCGTACATTATTATTTGAATCGGTTTGGGAGTACCATTTTGATCCGGGTACAAATGTCATTGATGTGCATATAGCTAGGCTTCGTAAAAAACTACAGGAATTGAATGCATTAGTTTGTATCGAAACTATTCGTGGTGTTGGTTACCGCCTTACCAAAGAGCAGATAAATGCCAATTAAAGACTCAGCTTGGCGTCAAATTGACCCACGTAGTAGCTCTGTGTGGCGGTTAACCTTAGGGTTTGCAGTGATAATGTCGGTCATGCTAGTGCTGACCGTAGTCTTAATTTATCAATTATTATTAGGCGAACAAAACCGTCAAGTTGAACGGCGCCTTACTGCAGAAAAATTACGTATAGAAGGCTTAGCGAATGAATTCTCTTCAAGTAGCTTTTATTCTCAATTAGACGTGTTCCGTAATGAAAGTGAATTGCTACTTTTTTGGCATAGTGACGGCGAACAAAGCCAGCAGTTAAGCTTTTTACCTGAAGATATTCCGGCTTTACCTAAAACCATTGTTTTTCCTGTATTAGATACGCAACGTGGACAAATTCGTTTATTAACGACTGGGATTGTCCATACTTCTCATGGTGATATTGTTTTAGCGACCGCGACTGAGAATTTACAGCAACTTATTATTGAATTTAAAACCGTTGCATTTTGGGCGTGCCTAATTAGTTTATTATTAACGGGTCTATTTGGTTATATATTTGCTAGAAGACACTTACGCAGAGTGCATTATTTTAATAGCACGGCAGAAAAAGTACAAAATGGTGATTTATCTGCTCGCATCAGTCACAAACAAAAAGGTGATGAATTTGACAAACTTGGTGCGCATATCAATACGATGCTCGATGCCGTCGAAGACAACTTTGCTTTAGTACAAGGGATTACCGATAACATTGCTCATGATTTAAAAACTCCGCTGACTCGCTTAAGATTAAACTTAGAGCAGCAAGCTGCCCACTTCCCAGAAATAGGTTTAGAAATAGAGCAACTTGATACTATTATCAATACGTTTGATGCAATGCTTAAACTAACTCGTTTAGAACATGGCAAGTTTCCGCTTAATTTACAGCGCATTGATTGTCAGTTATTGGCCGAAGACCTTATTGATATGTTACAGCCAAGTGCTGATTGTAATAAACAACAAATTAAACTTTATTCTACAGCCCCTTTGATTTTACAAGGCGACAAAAATTTATTATTTCAGGCACTTTTTAATTTACTTGATAACGCAATTAAATATGCAGGTATTGATGCCTGCATTTCAATTACCATTGATGCAAGCTCTTTGAGCATTAGCGATGATGGCTCAGGGGTTGAAAAAGCGCAACTAAGTCAACTCACGAAACGCTTTTATCGTGGCGACCCTGCGCGTCAGTATGAAGGATTTGGTTTAGGGCTTGCGACCGTTAAAGCTATTTGTGATAGGCACAATCTATTGCTCGATTTAACCAGCAATAGTGGTGGCTTTTGCGCCACCATCACGGACAACTCTGATTAAAACACACCTACTTAAGCGCTGGCCACAATGTACTACCATCGCCATCAATCTTGCTAAGAAGCTGAATCCCTAATATTTTTGTAATCATAGGGTAAATATCAAGGTTATTGACTTCGTTTAATGTTATACCTTCTTTAAACGCTGGCCCCATGGCAATAAAAGTCGCAGCCATATCATCTGTGTATGCAAATCCATGTGTGCCCAAATAATCCACTTTCCCTTGATTTGAAAACACCTTAGGTGCAGTTGTTTGTAAAATAATGTCGCCAGTACGACCATTATTTTGGTAATGATACTGCGCTCGCTGGCTATCAGTTAACACTGTGTAGCGACCTTTTGCGGCTTTGTTTAAGCGCTCTTTGTACGTGCTTATATCTGCTGCTGTGGTGTTCTCATTGGCATAAATTAGCACCCGCGGACCGGTGTTTTTAACCATAAATTTATCATCGCTGGGTAAGCTACTGATGGCAATGCTCTGCTCTGGTGCAACGGCGCTCATGCCATGATCAGAGACAATAACTAAGTTTACGCCTTGTTCCAGCTCATCAAGGCGCTGTTGTAGTTGGCCCATCAGTGCATCTACTTCATGAACCGCTTGTTTTGTTTGCTCAGCATCTGGCCCATATTTGTGGCCCATGCTATCCACCAATGAAAAGTAGCTAACCACTAAACGAGGCCGTTGCGCTTTAGGCAATGTTAACCACTGTACTATTTGATCAACGCGGTTTTGATAATCGCTATGTTTTGAATAATGGTAATAATAATCGGGTAGCATACCATTAAAGCGCGCATCTGATTCTGGCCAAAAATAGGTGGCTGACTTTAAGCCCTGCATTGAGGCCAGATTCCACAGTGGAATGCCGTTAAACCAAGTGCTGTCGTCTTTGCCTTTACCCATGCTATAGCATTCATTTCGTTCGCTGTCGCAAAAACGGTTATCTACAACACCATGGTTGATAGGCAGCAGCCCAGTAATTATTGATAAATGATTTGGGAAGGTTTTAGTTGGATACACTGGGCGCATTTTACGGCCTCGCACCCCCTGCTCCGCTATTTTAGCAATGTTTTTAGCATTATGTTTTTCGATGTAATCCCAACGAAAGCCATCAAGGGAAATGAGTACAACAGTTTGCTCATCACTGGCGTTTAAATCGAGGCTGGTTATAGCGATAAAAACAAAAATTAAGCTTAATAAACGCATTAGTATTCCTAGTTAAATTTATTTATACGATTGGTTATGGTGTCATATTCTTTACGGAATTTAGCAATCGTTTTTTTCAATTTGCTGACAATGCTGTATTTTAATTCCATGTGAATTTACTGACGAGTTAGAGCGATATTTAAGTTTTGTTCACCGGCATCTAGTTGATGCCATCTGCGATATGTCTTGTAGCCCGGCGCAGACACTTGAATATCATAACTACCAGATTTAAGAATCATTCCCTGTTTATATTTAGGGCCAATATTCATAATGCGTACAGTAAAGTTTGTGGCATTACTTTGCACTGTTAGTTTTGTTTTTTGTGCAACCACATAGTTGCGTTTTTGCTGCTGTTTAGCGCTTAAATTTGTAGCGTCATGACGCAAAATATCTACTTTTGCTAAGGCATGGCTTAGTGGACTGAATTGTTGGTACAGATGGAAATGTTCTTCAAATTTCAATCCTAGTGGATGTAATAAAGGTTGGGCATGTAAAGTCCAACGAATGGCATAGCTAAATGCGGGGTTGCTCGATTCATCGACTTTTTCTAAAAAGTAATTAACGGGGCTTTGTGTATCCTTAGTAAAGCTATTTGAGACAAACATAACAGGCACAATTAAGATAATTGCTGGCATTAATAGCTTGTTTAACAGCGCTATAACTGAAAACCCTTGTTTAGTTTGGGCTGGTATAATGAGCTGCCATAGTTTGAGCGGTAACTTGCTAAATGTTAAGCAAATTAAAAACAGTGATAACGACATTGAAATAGGCGGAATTACGACAGAGCGTAATGCTTGTTTGCCATATTGCGCATATTCACCACCATCCGCAAATTTACCTTGTGAACCAGTTAGCATCGTCATGTATTTGTCTGCTCGTTTAGCTACATTTGGGTCAAGTACATGCTCCTTAAAGTTTTTTTTATTCCAATCTGCGCGAATACCTTTAACATATAAGTCGCCCATTCGATCTGCGATTCTAGCCTGAATTTGTGGATCTAATTGAAATTGAACCCAGCTTAAGTTGGGCTCAAGTGATAACTTACGCTGAGCCATTTCTTGGCGCCATGAGGCGTTAGCTTGCGCTGTTACTTTAGTATGTACGGCGGCTGCAAATGTAGAACGTTGCGCAATACTCCAATTATCAGGTAATTGGAGCCCTTTACTTTTAAAGTGAGAGCGTAGCTTTTTAGCTGTCGTTTCATGGCTTCTAAACACCATTAAATCGTCTATTGTAAAAGGGTAGCCCGTCTCTTTCTCAAACATATTATGAAAATTAGGGTGCTGTAAAAAACGCACTTGATAATGATCCGGGTCGTCGGTGTATTTATAACGTTTGTCTTTTAACCCGCCATCACCTCCAGTGGCTAAACTGGCCGCTTGTAGTGCTGTATAAACACCGCCAGTTAACACTCCCATCAATATGCTTCCTGCGGCATTTTCAGTCGCTGATATACTTTCAACAATGAGCCAATAATCAGGCTCAATATAGCCTAAGCCAGCCTTCAATATGTTGCTTCTATAATCAGCACTTGCACGTTCATAGCAACGGTTACGACGATCTTTCTCACTGCTTTTATCATAACGGTCTGAGCACTTATTGATACGCTCGTGGTAATCATATATTTTGGGACCGTATTTTTGTGCTCGTGCCGACGCCTTTGCAATATGGGCTTTTTGAGCTTTTTGGTATTGCCCCCAACCATCATTGATTTCTTGTTCTACTTGTTGCCAATACCCTTGCTCACGCTCATCGATAGTGGCTAATGTATGGTTATATTTTTTACTGCCCTTGGCATATGATTTATATTTTTCTACGAGCTCATCATAGAGCTGACTGTAATCGTGGTAATGTTTATCGAAGTCTTGGTATGCTTTTTTTTGTACAAAGGCCGCAATAATTTTGCGTTTGTCTTGTTCAATATTGTCTGAAAGCGCTGCATCACTGTAGAGCAAGCCACCAAAGAGAGCGAGAAAGGTTAAGTTTTCTGAGCTTTTTAAATCAGCAGAGTCATAATCTAACCCATTCACCTTTATTGTATTCATCGCTAAGGCATCTCTAAGCGCTGCACTGTAAGTAGCAAATTGCCGTTGCTCTGCTGTCGAAGGCTCAATTAGCGTTTTTTCTATGACATATTTTTGGCCGTAGAATACAACAGGCCAAACTAAACATAACAGCGCGGCTAATGAAATCATCCCTCGGCCAAATTTAGCAACCCATGGTTTTGGTAAAAAATCAGCCAATAATAGCGATACACCGATTCCCGACACTGCCCGACCATAAATTTCTAGGTGTTCTAAGTCTTTGGCATCTGGTGTTCCTAAACCAACTAGCGACACTAATTGGGAATTAAATATTGCCTCAGGAATAAGGTATAAGGTAGCAAGTATGAGTAATAAATAGCGCCACCAAAATGGTTTTGTGTTTTTTTTCATTATTTAAGCTTATTGTTTTTTACGAAGCTCTAGTTCAATCACAGGGTCTGTTTCTAAACTAAAATCTTCGTCTGTTTCTCGATTACCAATGTCAAAGTTTGGCGCAGGTGTTGCTTGTTTTGTCTTCGGTGTATAAGACTGGGTTGATGTTGACTTAAGTTTATTACCAACCGCAGGATAGAGCTGATTGCGAGCATAACTTGCTAAATTATCTAAACGCTCTAAATCTAGGTCAATTGGCATGCTGGCAATTAATTTAGCGTCAATATCATCGGTGTAAACGGGCTTTACAGGCGGCAACTCAAATACAGAACAAAACCCGTAAACAGTGTCATCAATAATGACTGAATCTGGACGAAGCTGTTTAGGTTGCGCTAATAAACTCTTTTCGTGGTAATCATGGCCATTGATGGAGTAGGTGGCTAGAGAGATCCCTTGGCGTTGAGCTGTACGTTTTAACACTGTGGCTGATTGTTTGTAGTGGCGTATATCCAGTACATAACCAAAATTGCGTTTGAGCTGCTTTTTAAGTTTATCTAACTTTAAGGGATTGTCATAGCGAGTAACACGATGCCGACGGCTACCAAATGCCTGTATACTTTCAAGCTGTTCTTTATTACGCTCATAAATAGGATCGCTTCCTGCCCCTCTTTTTAAGTCCGCAGCTAGTTTTTGTAGTGAGGCTTTTGCGGGCGATTGAATATACGCTAAGTAAATATCTGGATTTATATCTCGCATTCGAATTAGATTACGCATCTCTAAGCTACTAAAAAAATAATTGCCAGTGCCAATATATTTGTGGGCTAAGTAATCGAGCATTTTTAAGTTATCGATACCAGCACGAGACTTTATTTCAATATTTATGCTTTGTCCGGGCTTACGTGCATGTGAAAAGGCAGAGGCTAAAGCATTAAATGATGGCGGTACGTTGCCGGTAAGCATTCCTGTTTCTTGGTCACGCTCTCGTAAATACCCCCACTCTTTTTCATAACGAATAGACTCTATTTTGCGTTGTTTATTGTCTGTAGTGCCTGTCTCTCGCCCGGTGCGTGCATCATGATGAACTACCCATACTTTATCACGCGTTACACGAACATCTATTTCAATCACGTCAAAATTATTGTCTATTGCATCAAGCACAGCGTTAATCGAGTTTTCTGGATACCTGATAGAACCACGATGGCTTTGTAATTGAAAGTTATTGCACTGGCGTTGCCCTGTGTAATTTATGTTGCCAATACTGGTTTCATAAAACCCTCTAGCAGCCAATACTTTAGCACGGGCTTCTAATGCTTTAACTTCAGTTGTTGTGAGGGGCTGAGCTTGCTCTGAGGGCGTGCTCTGACAAGCCGTCAAAAGCACACAACTAATGAGTGTGTGTATTAAAAGGCACTGCCTAAAGAGAGTTTTTTGCGTCATGCATGTATAAAGCCGTAAAAAGGCTGTCCTTATATGAATAGAAAAGTAATCAAAATGAATAATATATTAACGAGTGGGTAAGATTAAAGTAATAACTCAAATAAATTCAAATATTTTAATTTATGATACAAGCTGTTAGATTAAAACTATGTAAAAAAAGGAACTGCTATGATCGACTTTCGAAAAAAAATAACGCCTGCACGTGAGCTGCGCTCGACTGCTAATTTACACACGGCGCTGGAAAGCGATCGAGGCCGAATAATTAATAGCGCGGCAATCCGTCGATTACAACAAAAAACCCAAGTATTTCCGTTAGAACGCAATGCAGCTGTGCGTTCAAGACTCACTCACTCTCTTGAAGTGCAACAAGTTGGTCGGTTTATTGTACAGCGTATATTTCATTATTTAACGCAGCAACAGCAACGAGAGTTTGGGCTAATCGATTTAGAACGGCCACTTGAAAGCCTGGTTGAAATGGCCTGTTTGATGCACGATATAGGCAACCCACCGTTCGGGCACTTTGGTGAAGCAGCAATTAACCAATGGTTTCAAACTCACCTTGATAGTATTACTCCAGAACGTTGCAAAACTCCCAATACTGGAATTAGCGTTATTTTTAAGCATTTACGCGATGATATTCAAAACTTTGAAGGGAATGCCCAAGGGATCAGAATCGTTCATTCATTATTGTCACTTAATTTAACCTATAGCCAAACGGCTGGAATTTTAAAATATACGCGCCCTGCAAGTATGGCAATGTGTGATACCCCAAAAGATAAACACTATTTAATGAAAAAGGTTGGGTATTACTTTAGTGAAAAACCATTTATTGAAGCCTTACAAAATGAACTTGAGATCAATCAATATTGCCGTCATCCAGCCAGTTATATCATGGAGGCTGCTGATGACATTTCCTATTGTTTAGCTGATATAGAAGACGCTGTTGAAAAAGATATTATAAGTGTGGAATCGTTATGCGAAAAATTAAAACAGCAATACAAACGCACGCTAATAAATTTAACAATTGATGATACTGAACACTTAAACTTTGCAGAAAAAGCCATTGATTATGCTTATAGCAAAGCAAGTGAGCAGCCTTATAACTTTAATAGTGAATTTTTTATTTATTTAAGAGTTTCGCTAATGCATCCTCTTGTGAATCATGCGGCTAAACGCTTTATTGAACATATTGATACAATTTATCATGGTGATTTTAATCAGGCGTTACTAGAAGATAACAGCTATCTGCACGCAGTAACTAAAACTTTAAAGCAGGTCGCCTTAGAGCATGTATTTTGTCATCAAGAAGTAGGGAAACTAGAGCTGCAAGGCTATCGTATAATTACAGGATTGCTTGATTGTTACAAACCATTATTAGCGCTCAATAGTGATGCATTTAAACGAGTGATAAAAGGTGATCCGCAGTTTTTAATTGAATCAAGGTTAATTAAAAAACTATCTAAAAAACATTTAAACAGTTACCAAAAAGCCATTGATAATTTAACTGGCGAGCCAGATCATTATTCAGCCTATGAGTTTTATTTTCGTTGCCGATTAATTCAAGATTACATTAGCGGCATGACAGATCAATTTGCTTATGACGAATACCGCTCGTTAATGGTGATTGAGTAGATTAATTTTCATAGTGATATTACACTAAAGTCACTGTGTTATATCTGTGATGTAAATTAATAATGGCTTTAGTTACTCGACTTTTTTTATTCGCTCTTTGTATTTGTAGTTTTAGTAGCGCTGCAAAATACAGTGAAGCTATGTGTATTTTGTATAAACAACAAATGCAGCAATACAGTGACGACAAAAGTAGTCGTAGTTATCGTAATGCGAAACGTGATTTTGACAAAAATTGCAGTAATCCACCTGTGGGAAAAAACACACAGCAGCTATTAAATCAGCCTGAAAAAACTCTCAGTAACGAGTCTGAAAATATTCAAACAGAATCGGCACTCAATATTGAGTCACTAACAAACACTGTAAACCCCCTTGACACTGTCGCTCAAGATGAAGAGCTAAAACGCAAACAAACTGATAAACCTGTAGAGCTTGAAAAACTAGATATAACACAGGAAGTTGCTGAGCCGGCTCAATTGCCTGATCAGGAGGTTGCTCAGCCGCAAGTTGCTGCTAATACTCAGCTACAACAAGGCAGCATTGAGCCAGTCGCAGCTGAGGAAAAAATCACTGCACCGGCGAAAAAGTTTGTGGCGCCACCCGTTGTGCCTGTAGAAGAGTCAACATCTTTAATGACCCCTCTTTTAATTATTGTTCTGGTATTGTTAATAGCGGGCTTGGTGCTATACAAGTTGCGTATGAGAAAGCAAACGAATGAGCTAAGTAGTGCTGAGGTAAAGGCTACGCCACCTGAAATAAAGCCTAACAAAAAGGTTGATAAACCGCTTATAAAACCAACGTCTGTGCCTGAGCAAAATCTACAAAATGATGAGGTTGCTGTTGCAGCTAAAAGAACGGATGTTGCTGATACTGACACTGTTAAAGCAACACAGGAAAGTATAAATAATGACTTTGCTAAACCTACTTTCAAAAGTGAGCATAACTTTAAAGAGCCTGAAGTACGTACTTTCGACCCCAACGCGCCTTTACCTGGTCAAAAACCACAGGTTGAGGCCTATGTAACACATAAAGAGCCTACGGATGCGGATGAGCTTTGTTTAATACAAAATCCGACTGGGCCAAGTGAAGTAGACAGCACAAAGTTAGAGATTGATATTAAAGTTCAGTTAGAAGCTGAAAGTGAATCAGATAAATCGTCACTAAACCGCAGCAGTGAGCCGTCAACGACTCAAGCAGACGAGCTCTCAGTATCACAATCTGAGCCTAATGAAACCCAGCCTGCCGAGTCAGCAGAAAAACTAGCCGATGATGAAAATGAAATTGTCAAAGCGCTATCTGCACTTAATAATGAATTAGAAGCGGAGAAAAATACGGATAACAAAAAAATTTCAGAGGCAGCTGATGAGTTACATAATACAAGTTCCACTCAACAGCAAGGGGCATCTAAAAACCCATTTTCTAATTTATCTTTAGATCCAACTTGGGATCCTAATTCGACAGAAAAACCAAAGATAGAACCCAAAAAGAAAGCACCAAAATCAGCACAGTTAATAGCCGCAGAAGAGCGGGCTAAACAATTAAAAACGGATGATCAGTAATCAAAGTAGATACGCTGGTTAGGCTGTTAGTTTGGCTGAACCAGCAAGGCTTCATCGTTTTAACCTCAATTCTCAATATATTTCATTTGTGTAAACTTGGTTTGTTGCCAGCAAAAGTACACTTGCAATAAGGCAATCAATAATGCCCCCTACAGCTATTATTATAATGGCTCTTTTACTAAGTAATGGATTTGTTTGAGCTCGTAACATTGCTCCATTTAGTACCAGTTGTATAGTGATCTCAAAGACAGAAGATTGCTGTTGGGTTGTTTAGTGAGCTGTAAACAATGAAGGAACGGTGGGTTAGGCTTTGCCTTAACATTTTAAACATAATTATCAATTAGTGACACCACCCGATGAAAAGACCTTAATTGTCGAAGTCGTTATCACGGATATTTGTTTATCGGCACCTGTTGCAAGTAGCCGGTGTAGTTTTCAAGCCAGTGGATTAAGCTGGTAAAGGTATCAGCGAAGGCTGCAGGTAGTGGACAAACGAAGGACAAATGGAATGAAAAACTAAAATCTTTAATGTTTGTGAGGGATGTTAAAACCATCGCCCTCTAGTTGGGTAAATGGTTTTAAAAATGCTTTAATGCAGACTTAATAAGAGTAATTGATAATGCAATAAGCGACTTTCTATATTGATTAACGCTTATGTGTTACATAACCACTAAACCCAAGTGCTTTAAAATACAGCTTCCCAACACTAAAGCGAGTTTCATCGAGCAAATCAGCCAAGCGGATTCTATCAAGCGGATAAAACTCGTGTTCAAAGTTATGCTTCATACGCTCTACCCCGATGTCTGTTAAGCCCAGTTGTTGACATAAGCTAAATTGTGCATCACGCTCAAAACTGGTTTCTGGGCGCATTAAGTCAGCTAAATATAGGTTACTTTGCGGCTTTAATTGTTTAGCTATCGCCTTGAACATGTCTTTTTTATCGCCATTATCTGGTAAGAAATGCATTACAAACAGGCACAATGCAGCATCCACAGCCTCATTTAACTCAGTAATATCCCCAGCGTGTACATTTACTCTTTCACTAATACCTAAATCAGAAAACCGCTGTTGACCAATATTCAGCATATCGGTTGAAATATCTTGCGCAGTAAAACGCCATGTTGAATTGATTTTAGCAAGCTCAGCAATCTCTTTACCTGTGCCTGAACCTACCACTAAAATATGTGCGTTATCGCCCAAAGTTGCACTTAACTGCGCGGCTGTTGTGCTGTGCAGTAAATCATAACCAGGAATTAACCGAGTGATACGAGAATCGTATTCACTGGCTTCTTCTTGTGTAAATGTTGGCATAGTCTAGTTCCTTTAAATTATAGAAATAGTTGAATACCCGCCAGGTTTTTTTGCTACATGAACCTGGTTTGCAACGCGTTCAGTCATTTGCGATACATGGGATATTACGCCCACTTTTCGCCCTTGTGCTTGTAATGAATCTAGTGTATCCATCGCAATACTGAGTGTTTCACTGTCTAACGTACCAAACCCTTCATCAATAAACAAAGAGTTAATACTAACTTTGTTTGATGACAATGATGCTAGGCCTAATGCTAAAGCAAGCGATACTAAAAATGACTCTCCTCCAGAGAGCGTATTAACAGAGCGTTGTTCATCGGCCATATCACGGTCGATAATTGCAATATCAAGTGTCTGAGATATCGATGTTAGTTCGTAGCGTTTATTGAGCGTGGTTAAGTGGCTATTAGCGTAATGCAGCAGTATTTTTAAGGTTTGTATTTGCGCTAAGTTGCGCATTTTTTTACCTTCTTTATCTCCGATTACCTTATTCAATAGATGCCATTGTTCGAGTTGTTTTTGTAACGTATTAAGCTCGTTTTGTTTAGTGTGCAATGCTTTAGCGTTTTGATGGTGTTGCTCAAGCACGGTATTTGTTTCAAGCTGGGTTTTATGCAGTGCAGTTTGTGCTTGTGTGAGGTCAGTTAATTGCGTTAATAGTGCCTGCTCTGTTTGTGCTGGTTTATTGCTATTTTGATGTTGTGTGTTGGTATTTTGTTGCTGTTTTAGCACAGCATTTGCATCTACTAAGGCTTGGGTTAATTGTTCATGTTGTTTTAACTGAGCTTTGATTTCATCGTTACTTATAGTTAGTAAAAATGTGATCTGTTCTTCAGTTGCCTCATTATATTGACGTTTAAAATCAGCAAACCACAGCTTATACCGCTCATCTAGTTTCGTTTGCTCTTGGTTATTCTCAAGTAGGCGTTGCTGGTAATTTTTAACTGTTATTGCTTGTTCATCACGTTGCTTAACGGCGTTATCATGAGCTTGCTGGCTTTGGGTAAGGTGTGCTTGGCATTGTTCGAGTTGCGCGGTCAGGTTTGCTTGGTATTGATCTGCGCTTATTTGTTGATTATTAAATAGTTCAAGACGCTCTGATTGCACGCTATTGTGTTGTTGTTCTAGTTTAGTTAACTCATCATTTAAGGCTGCTAACGTGCTTTGAGAATGACTAATAAGCGGCGTAAGGTGTTGTATTTTTTGTTCTGTGCTCTCAAGGTGTTTCTGATTTTGCTCAAGCTGCTGTTGGGTTTGTTGGTAATGCTCAACCTGCTGATTTAAATCAGTGAGATCGAGGGATTGGTTTTGCAGTTGTTGCCAAAATTCAGTGTCAGCAAATTGCGTGTTTAAGCTTGCTGTCAGCTCAGTTAATTGTTCACTTAGCTCACTGTGTTTGTGACCAAGCTGACCATGTTGATAGGTTAAATCAGCATGTTTGCTGCGTATCTGTTGTTCGGTTTCTTGCTCTGTTTGAAGTATATTTTGCAACTGCTTTAGCTTTTCTTGCATAGTGCGCTGTTGTTTTTGCAGCTCAAAACTTTGGGCTTTTTGCTCACTTAATTGCTGGTAACGAGTGTCTAATTGCTCACTCGTTAAGTCATTAAGCTCACTGCGCATACCTTGCATGGTGTTTTTTATTTCTTGCTGTTTAGCTTTGGCATTGTCTATAGCTTGCCCCAGCTGCGCGTGCTTAGAGGCTAAAACAGCGTGCTGGGTTTGCTGTTCATGAAGTTGTGTTTGTATTAATTCATAATGTTGTTTTGCATTTGTATAATCGCTTTCAAAGTCGGCTATTAAACTAGTGAACTGAGGATTTTGATCAGCAGCAAAAGGGTGCTCTGTGGCGCCACAAACAAGACAGGGCTCGTTGGGTGCAAGTTGGCTACGTAAGTGCTCTACACTTTCACTTGCGCGAAGTCGTGCTTTATTAAGGGCATCTTCAGTGTGTTTTAATGTTTGCTGTGAATTGAGCAATTGCTGCTTTAGAGCCGCTTCGCTCTGCTCGCTTTCTTTGAGCTTTATTGCGGTATCGCTTTGCTGCTGAGCACTGTGTTTGATTTCAATATTAAATTGCTTGTAGTGCCCACGTTGTTCTCTTAAATAATCAATATTTTTAATTTGCGCGTCACAGTGTGCCTCATTCAATTGGTCTTGCTGCGTATTGAGTTGAGTTAATGTGGAGTGCTCATTTTGCAGTAACTGCTGGCTATCTGCTACTTTGGCCGTTTGTACTGCGAGTTGCTCAGTATAATTTGCCAGTTCTGCAGCTATTTTTTTCTGTTGCTCTTTGCCGGTATTTAATTGCTGGGTAATGCTTATAAAGTGTTTAAAATTGTGTTGGTAATATGTCCAGTCACTGGCTAGTGGTTTTAGCTGGTGATGCTGAGTTAACCAGCTCTGCAGTTCTTTTTTAAGCTTTTCTGCATCATTATAACTGGTTTGACTCTGTTTTAGTTGTTGCTGTGTATCTGTTAATTGGCTTTGTTCTTTGGTTATTTGTTGGCTGGTACTCGTTTTACTTTGGCTAAACATAGCTATTTGATTATCGAGCTCGCGGGCTTTAGCAATGACTGGTTCAGCTGTTTGCTTGTTTTGCTTAGCGTTGTGTAGAGCATCACTATATTTTTGTAGCGCCTGGTTTAGGTCAATTATAATAGCAGTGTGATCGGTACCGTTTAAATCACGGATTTTATTTTCCAAGTCATCATTTTGGCTGATTATATTAGCAACTCGGTTGCGGTTGTCTTTGATCTCTAACGCGCTTTGCGCTTGTTTTGCTTGTTCGCTCTGCTGTGCAATGGCGCTAACTGCATCACTGGCCTGTTTTTGTTGTTGCACTGCTTGCTGTAAGTTTTGCGCTAAGGTATTCGCCTGTTTAAACCAATTAACGCCTTGCTCAGCTAAAGTAAGGTCTTTTTTATTTTGCTCTATTTGTTGATGTATCTCTGCCAATTGCGTGGTTTTATCCGCCAACGCTTCGTCACTGAGCAATGTATAGCTGGCAAGGCTGGCTTTTAATAACTCTAGTTTATCTTTTTGTTCTTTATGGCGCTCAAATACACGCTTACCGATAAGGCTAAATTTATCAGTCCCTGTCAAGCACTCTAGTAGCTGGGCACGTTCATCGCCGGTGGCTTTTAAAAAGGCGGCAAACTCATGTTGAGCTAATAATACGGCACGCGAGAACTGCTCAAAGCTCAGCCCTATTTTTCTTTCTACTTCTTTTATTGCTTGGCTTTTATCTGCAATTAAAGTTTCATCAGGTAATGTGTATAAGCTGTGTTCGGCGGTTTTTAATTTACCGGTTAGTTTTTTATGTGCTCGTTGAATGGCATATCGTGCGCGATAAGCCTGTTTATCTTGGCCAATAAAGTCAACTTCAGCAAAACCTTGCCATTTACCTCTGCGCAATAAATTACGTGGGTCATTTAGTTTTATACTGTCGCCATTAAAATCGATTAAATTTCCTTTGTCGCCTCTCAACCTAGCTGTTTTAGTGTAAAGCGCTAAACAAATTGCATCTAAAATTGTACTCTTGCCGGCGCCTGTGTCGCCCGTTATGGCAAACAAGCCTGCGTCTTTTAAAGGTGCTTTTGTAAAGTCTATTTCAGCATCAACAATTGAGGCTAAGTTATTTATGCGTACTGCGGTTATTTTCATAGTTGTTCTTGCTCCGTCAGCTCGCTTATTACTTCGTTTAATAAACTTTTTAGCTCTTTAGGTACGTTTTGACCCGCCATGTCTTTATCGTTTGCAAATGCTTGCTCTAATAAATTAATAGGGTTGAGCATTTCTACTTGATTTAAATCGTCAAAGACTCTCTCATTTGAGTGAGTAGGACTGTTCTCACGCACCCGCTCAATGCCGCAAAAGCGTATATTTTTACCTTCTAGTGCTTGTTCAATTTGTTCTCTAAAGGTGGTATCAGTGTCACTTGATTTAAGCTTTACCCTTAAATAAGGAGCAACGGTATGAGTTGTGGTGTCTAAATCTTTAATTTGCTCACATAGTTGAGCTAATGGTACGCATTCTCCTTTTGGCAAAACGATGACCTCAGCAGAACGTGGAATGTAAAGGGGCTTTACAGTCGTTGAGATAGGTTGCTTTTGTGTATGCGCAAATTCAATGATATTTACTTGGTGAGTGTAATTACGCTCTGAGAAAGACATTGGCATTGGCGTACCACTGTAGCGTATTGCATCAGATTTAGCGACTATTTGTGCTTTGTGCAAATGACCAAGTGCCACGTAATCAGCCTGTTCGCTAAATACCTTTGCTGTAATGGCTTCTTCACCACCTATCACTAAGTTGCGTTCAGAGTCACTTGAAATATCGCCGCCCTTGGCATGCAAGTGCCCCATTACAATCAGAGGCGTGGTATCAGGTTTATCAATTAAGGCAAGCTCAGTGCTAAGTTTATATGCCTGTGCGACGCCTTGAGCGTAACTAGCGCCATCATTTGTGCCACTTAGCGTGCTAACGTCACTGGTGCGTAAAAATGGCATAGCGACAATATGGGCGCAGGTATCTTGATGGTTAATCTTAATCACCACATTTTCAGGTTGCTGCGCATCGAAGCGCCCTACTACATGGGTATCAAATTGTGCCAGCAGTGGCTGCGCCGCTAAAATACGATTAGCTGAGTCATGATTGCCCGCAATCAGCACGACTTGTAATGTTGGGCAGCGTTTTTTTACATCTTTGATGAACTGATAAAGTTGGTTCTCAGCGCTTGCTGCGGGTGTGGCGGTATGATAAATATCACCAGCAACGAGCAATAAATCGATTTTTTCAGTAACGAGCGTGTCAATCAGCCAAGCAAAAAATGCTTGATGTTCGCTGAACCTAGAATGTTCGTAGAATTGTTGGCCAAGGTGCCAATCTGAAGTATGTAAGACTTTCATGTCACGCTCTTAAAAAAGGTTAAGAGCGCCAATATACCCAAGCTAAAACAAGATGCAAGAGCTGGGCTTAAATCTTTATGAGCTTAAACTGTACCAAGCAAAAATAACAATTGGCAGAGCAAGCAAAGCCATCGTTAAAGGCACTTTTAAAGCACGAGTTTGTTTTGCATGAAGTGCTTTTAATGCGTTAGTTTCATTACACGCAGCTACCTTATCAATATAAAAGTAGCCTGAATCTAGGTACTGCTTACAACTTTGTTCGTTCGCTGGTATAGCAATTAGTTCTTGTTGTTTTTTTAGGATATAAAAATCCATACGCCCACCGTGTTTTTTTGCTTCGATTTAGAACACTTTTGAGAGAAATGCAGCGCGTTTGCTGTCTCTCAAATCAAAAAAGTGGGCGATTTTAAATACAAATGACAGTAAAGATCAACTAAAAAATTCACTATTTATCAATTAAAGAGTAAATACTTAAAATTATCGCTAAAAGTAGTAAACTTGTGCATAAAGCACGCCACTTTTTGCTGTTTTTCTGCTTTGTTGGGTGACGATTTAATGCGTCATTTTCGTCTCGCGCAGCAATCACTTCGACAAATTTGAAACCTTTATTTTTATACTCATTCAGGAGTGATTCTTTTGCTGGGATCGCAGCAATGCATTGATCTTTTTTTACGATGTAAAACTTCATGCTCGACTCCTTTTATAAAGCTAACTTTACTTTAGAATATGTTGATGAATTAAGCCTGAACTAGGTTGTAAACCCCCTTTACATTAAGAGCTGACGAATAACATATTCTTTACCTTATAAAATCGGTGCTTGGTCGCTATTTTATTGAATTTAGTCATCTGTTTTGCCAAAGTATTATCACGTAAATCTAACAGGATTAATTATGAAAAAGGCAGTTGTTACTTTAGGTGCTTTATTAGTGCCTTTGGCAATGTCGAGCGCGGTACTTGCTTCTTCGGTAGAGCAAACAAAAGGGTCATTCGTCGATAAGTTTCGCCAACTTGATGAAGCCTTACCAACACCAAATGTGTATCGAAGCGCGGCTGGTGAGCCCGGTGAAAAATATTGGCAGCAGCAAGTAAATTATGAAATTGATGCCAAACTCGATGAAAAAAACCGTCGTCTTAGCGCTAGTCAAATAATTGAATATAAAAATAATTCACCTCACACGTTGAAGTATTTATGGTTACAACTGGATCAAAATATTTTTAAAAGTGATTCAATAGCTGAGCGTACAGCAACATTTAATGCTGGTAAATTACAAGGTCGCCCTGATGCTAAGCCAACCAAGCTTAGTTTAGGACAATTGCGCCGCCAACAATTTATGAGTGATAACGAACTAGGTTTCACTATTGCTAATGTCAAAGACGACAGTGGCGATGAACTCAAAGTTACAATTGTAGATACCTTAATGCGTATCGACTTAAATGACCCTCTTAAACCTGGTCAAGACGTTGAGTTCAGTATGGACTTTGCCTTTAATATTGTTGAAGAAGATGCTGTAGGCGCTCGCTCTGGTTATGAGCATTTTGAAGAAGATGGAAACGATATCTTTTTGCTTGCACAGTGGTTTCCTCGTTTAGCGGCGTATACTGATTATGAAGCATGGACAAATAAAGCCTTTTTAGGCAGTGGTGAGTTTACACTCGAATTTGGTGATTACGATGTTGAATTAACAGTGCCTGCCGATCATATCGTATCGGCGACCGGCAAGCTTGATAACCCACGCTCTGTTCTAACTAGCACTCAGCGCAGTCGTTTAAAGGACGCTGAAAATGCTAAGCGCCCAGTTTTCATTGTGACTGAAGAAGAAGCGCTCGAGAACGAAAAAGAAGGCACGGATAAAACCAAAACATGGCACTTTAAAGCAGAAAATGTGCGTGATTTTGCATGGGCATCATCGCGTAAGTTTATGTGGGATGCAAAAGGTTATAACCAAGGTGGTGATGAGCAGCCATTAGTAATGGCTATGTCATTCTTCCCTAAAGAAGGTGGCGACTTATGGAAAAAATATTCAACTGAATCTGTGGTTCATACCATGGAAGTGTATTCACGTTTTTCATTTGATTACCCATATCCGGTAGCGCAATCAGTTAATGGCCCTGTCGGTGGCATGGAGTACCCGATGATCACGTTTAACGGCCCACGTACTGAGCTACAAGATGACGGAACTCGCACTTACTCGCAAGCTGAAAAGCGCTTTTTGATCGGTGTAGTAATCCATGAAGTAGGGCATATCTACTTCCCTATGATTGTTAACTCTGATGAACGTCAATGGACGTGGATGGATGAAGGTTTAAATAGCTTTTTAGATGGTGTTGCAGGACGCGAATGGGATCACACAATCCCATGGGGCGTTGAGCCACGTGACATTGTCGCTTATATGAAATCAGAAAACCAAGTGCCAGTAATGACCCAATCAGACAGCGTATTACGCTTAGGTCCTAATGCCTACACTAAGCCTGCAGCTGCACTTAATATTCTACGTGAAGTGATTTTAGGGCGTGATTTATTTGATTTTGCATTTAAAGAGTATGCCCAGCGTTGGAAGTATAAACGCCCTACTCCAGCAGACTTTTTCCGTACTATGGAAGAAGCATCAGGTGTTGATTTAGACTGGTTTTGGCGCGGGTGGTTCTACACGACAGACCATGTAGATATCTCATTAGATAAAGTTTATCAATTACAGCTAGATACTAAAAACCCTGATATCGACTTTAACCGTTTACGTGACATTGAAGCGGATAAACCAATGCCACTATTTGTTGAGCGCAACAGAGCTGAAGGTAAAAAGTTATGGGTTGAAGAAAACCCTGACGTCACAGACTTTTATGATGCGAATGATCGCTTTACAGTAACGAACAAAGAGCGTAACTCCTATAATAAGTTCTTAAAAGGCTTAGAGCCATGGGAACGAAAAGTGTTGGATCGTGCTTTAGAAGAAGATAAAAATTACTACGTGCTTGAGTTTTCAAACGTGGGCGGCTTAGTAATGCCTATTTTACTTGAACTGACTTACGAAGATGGCAGCAAAGAAGAGCAATATATTCCTGCTGAAATTTGGCGTCGTAATCATAAGCATGTGCAAAAGCTGATTATTACCGATAAAAATAAGCCTGTTGTGTCTGTATCTGTGGATCCTCGTTGGGAAACAGCAGACGTAGACGTTGAAAATAACAACTACCCTCGTCGTATTATTCCTTCACGTATTGAAGTTTACAAGCGTGAGAAGAGTAAAGCGAAAGTAAGTCGCGATATCATGCAAGATATTAAAACTGAGCTTAAAACAGACGATGATAAAGACGCTAAGGAGCAAAATTAATGCGCTTTTTGCTCATTTTTTTAGCTCTAATAATTGCTGCGCCTACTATGGCGCATCAATTAAAAGCATCGGTTACAACGGTTTTATTTAATAAGCGCACAAATAATATTGAGCTAATGCATAGGTTTTATTTGCACGACACAGAGCATGCGGTTGAGCATTTATTTCCTGGTGGCGCAGATATTATTAGTAATAAACAAGACCAACAACGGTTTGCGAATTACATAGAATCACATGTGGCATTGCAAACCTTAACTGGCGAGCCGCTTACGCTAAGTGAGGTTGGCGCGCAGGTTGATGGTAAGTTTTTTTGGGTTTACCAAGAAGCCCCTATTCCTAAAGGTATACAAGGAATAAGAATGAGTCATGGTGCACTTCGTGATCTTTGGCCTGCACAAGTCAATATGGTGAACGTTGAAGGTAAAGGCAAAGTTAAAACTTTGCACTTTACTCAAGATGACACCTGGCTAGAAGCACGCTTCGAACCAAAACAAGGGCAGGGCGCTCAGTAAGTATTTCTGTTCCCAACCAACGCGTACTGTAATTTTGTGCGCGTTTTTTTACAAAAAAAACATTCGCTGATCCTTTGCATATTTAGGCACGTAAACTATCTTAAAGTAAAGCGGGTGTAGCTATGAAAAAACAATCATATACAAGGAATGGTATGAACAGTCATCATGATAGCATAAAAGGTGTGATCTTTGATTTAGACGGTACTTTAGTTTCGTCTGAATTAGACTTTACCTTGATTAAAGCCCAGTTAGGTTGTCCTGACGAGCAGGATTTACTAAGCCATATTGCAGGATTACCCTCGCCGTACATGCGCGAGGAAGCAATGAATATAGTGCATCAGCATGAGCTAATAGATGCTCAACATGCAAGCTTACTACCTGGTGTAGCTAACACCGTTGCCCATTTAAAAAAGATAGGCATTCCAATGGCAATAGTGACCCGAAATTATGACCGTGCAGCTGCACTTAAGCTTAAAAATAATCCGTTACCCATTCAAACCGTTTTAACTCGCAGCGATGCACCACCAAAACCCGATCCAAGTGCTTTAAATGCAATTGCCACTTTATGGCAGTTAGAGCAGAGCAATTTGCTGTATGTAGGTGATTATCTTTATGATATTCAAGCGGCCCAAAATGCTAACATGCGTTCTTGTTTATATGCGCCGGATAAAGTTCCTGAATATGCAGAGCAAGCTGACTATATTTTGCATCATTTTAATGAACTTGCATTACTCGTTGACGAACTTGTCGACCAGAATACAGTGATACATAATTAGATATAATTATATTATGTTAAATTGGTTGTTTTTTGTTTTCCACTAATCCTTATCTTATTTACAGTCGTTTTATTATTCTAAGCTAGCTACTAGCTCAACTGTGTTGGAATTGGTAAAATATCACCTATACCGATTTTACAATAGAGGCACAAGATGGGCAGAGCATTTGAAGTCCGCAAAAGTTCTATGGCAAAAACTGCCAATGCGAAAACAAAAGTTAATTCTAAATACGGTAAAGAAATTTACGTTGTTGCTAAAAATGGTGAACCCGACCCAGAGGTTAACCAAGCTCTAAAGCGCATTATTGAGCGCGCTAAACGCGATCAAGTTCCAGCCCACGTTATTGACAACGCGATTAAAAAAGCCGCCGGTGGCGCAGGGGAAGACTATTCACCGGCTCGTTATGAAGGTTATGGCCCTGGTAACTGTATGGTTATTGTTGACTGTTTAACAGATAACCCAAATCGTACTATCAAAGATGTCCGCTTACCGTTTACTAAAACTGATTCAAAAATTGGTACTCCAGGTTGTGTAGCTCATATGTTTGATCACCTAGCTGTTCTTGGTTTTAGTGGTGATGATGACGAAGTGGTACTTGAAGCGCTGATGATGGCTGACGTGGATGTAACCGATGTAGAGGTTGAAGATGGAAAAGTATCTGTTTTTGCACCGCATACAGAGTATTACAAAGCTAAAACGGCACTAGAAGAAGCTTTTGAAGGCATTAATTTTGAAGTTGATGAAATTACCTTTGTACCGCAAGTACATGTAGATATAACTGATGAAGATGATATCGCTAATTTTGATAAGTTTATCAATATGCTAGAAGACTGCGATGATGTACAAAACGTTTATCACAACGCCACGGTTGTGAACGAAGGGTAGCAGCGAGAGTAAAGCTAGCGAGAGTAAAGTTAGCAAGAGTAAAGTTAGCGAGAGTAAAGTTAGCGAGAGCAAAGTTAGCTAGAATAAGTCTTGCGTAAGATTACGCCGTTGTTTTGAAAGCGCATTATTTTTAATGCACTTTTTTGGTTGCTGAATGTTAACCATTCATTGTAGTTATGAATAGGTAATAAAAAAGCCAGCCCTAAGGCTGGCTATGACACAAACAATCTTTATTATCGCTAACTCGCTAACTCGCTAACTCGCTAACTCGCTAACTCGCTAACTCGCTTTTATATTTAATACGAAACGCGTGAAGTAGTGGCTCTGTGTAGCCACTTGGTTGTGTAGTCCCTTCTAATACGAGTGCCAATGCTGCTTGATATGCAACACTATTTGCTAAGCTCTGCGGGGAATCGGCCATGTTTTTATAAGCCGGATCGTGGGCATTTTGACCATCAACCACCTTGGCCATTTTTGCCATTGTATTTTCAATTTGGGCTTGTGTACATACTCCGTGATGTAACCAGTTGGCCATATGTTGGCTCGATATCCGTAGTGTTGCCCGGTCTTCCATCAGACCTATGTGGTTAATATCAGGCACTTTTGAACACCCAATACCTTGGTCTATCCAGCGAACAACGTAGCCTAGAATCCCTTGTGCATTATTATCAAGCTCTGCTTGAATGTCTTCTTTAGTTAGTGTGCTAGGGTTTGCCATTAATGGCGGTGTAAGTAAATCACTTAAACTTGCCTGCATTCTTTCTGCAATAGCTTTTTGGCAGGCAAACACATCAATATCATGATAATGCATAGCATGTAAGGTTGCAGCGGTAGGGGAGGGCACCCAAGCAGTATTTGCACCTGATTGTGGATGTGCGATTTTTTGTTCCATCATTAATGCCATTTTGTCTGGCATCGGCCACATACCTTTACCTATTTGTGCGCGGCCACTTAACCCCGTTTGTAACCCAATATCTACGTTTCTATCTTCATAGGCACTGATCCAAGGCTGTTGTTTGATTGCAGCTTTAGGCAGTACAACGCCAGCTTGCATTGATGTATGTATTTCATCACCAGTACGGTCTAAAAAGCCTGTATTAATAAATACTACGCGCTCTTTAGCTGCTTCAATACATGCTTTTAAGTTTACTGAGGTACGGCGCTCTTCATCCATAATCCCCATTTTTATGGTGTTTTTAGGTAGATTTAATACTTCTTCAACACGTGTAAATAATGTATTTGTAAAAGTAACTTCTTCAGGACCATGCATTTTGGGTTTAACGATATTGATACTCGCCGCAGATGAATTTTTGATTGCACTTTTACCATTTAAATCATGTAATGCTGCCGTTGCGGTGATCATCGCATCCATTATACCTTCATAAACGTCCTGGCCATTGCTATCTTGCATTGCTGGGTTTGTCATCAAATGACCCACGTTACGCACAAACATCATACTACGGCCTTTTAAGGTTAGCTGCTCTCCACTGACAGTTGTAAAGCACCTATCAGGGTTAAGCGCACGCTCAACAAGCTTGCCGTCTTTCTCAAAAGACTCTACTAGATTGCCTTTCATCAGGCCTAACCAATTTTGGTAAACCAGCACTTTATCTTCAGCGTCTACAGCAGCAACGGAATCTTCGCAGTCCATAATGGTGGTCAATGCGGCTTCAAGTACGACGTCTTTTAATCCCGCTTTATCAGCCTTACCAATAGGGTGTTGATGATCTATTTGCAGTTCGATATGTAATCCATTATTTTTTAGTAAAATAGCGGTAGGATTTTGTGCTTCTCCAGTAAAACCAACAAGTTGCTCAGGCTGTTTTAGGCAGGTTTGTGAGCTGTCTCTTAGCGTTATAAGTAATTGACCATTAACTATTGAGTAATTGGTGCTTTCGATATGCGAGCCACTTACAAGCGGCAGCGATTTATCTAAAAACTGCCTTGCGAAAGCCATTACTTTAAAGCCACGAACAGGGTTGTACACTGCTCCTTTCTCTGCGCCATCTTCTTGTGATAATACATCGGTGCCATACAAGGCATCATAAAGCGAGCCCCAGCGTGCGTTTGCTGCATTAAGAGCAAAGCGTGCATTACTTACAGGCACAACGAGTTGCGGGCCTGCAGATTGGGCAATTTCGGGCTCAACGTTTTGGGTTTCAATTGTAAAATCATCTGGCGGCGACACTAAGTAACCAATATCTATGAGAAATTCCTGATATTGCTGAGCATTCCACTGCGTTTGAGTTTGATGATAATCATCAATTTTTTGCTGTAATACATCACGTTTGGCCAACAGCGCTTGGTTAGTTGGCGTTAAATCCTCAACGATTTTTGCAAAGCCTTGCCAGAATTGCTGTTCACTAACACCTGTGTCAGGTAGAAGCTGTTGATTAATAAAGTTGGCTAACTGCGCATCGACAGTTAAGCCAAATAAGCTGTGAGAAGAAGTTGTCATAGTTGCTATCCTTTAAACGGTCACGGTGCATAAAATTCTTATGTGTTAACCATAACGTAAAAAAACAAAGATGGATGCCTTTTACTCATTCATAAAATATATACCCAGCATAACAACTATAAATTTACTAAATCATAAAAATCCGCCTAATGTTGAATTAAGCGCTACGGAGCATAAGCCCCATAGTCTCTCTCACAACAAAATAAATATTTGCTTTAACCGTTCAAAGGATTTTTTATTATGAGTACTTATCAACATCACACAGACACATTAGCAACACTTTGCCAAACTCAAGGTAAAACGTGGCAAGCAATTAATCCTGAATATGCAAGCCGTATGCGTTTGCAAAATCGCTTTCGTACAGGGTTAGATATTGCCCAGTTTACTGCCGACACAATGCGTGAAGACATGGCCGCTTATGATGCAGATACGAGCCAATACACTCAATCACTTGGTTGTTGGCATGGTTTTACTGCACAACAAATGATGATGGCTATTAAGCGTCATCAAAAAACTACAAAGCGCAGTTATGTTTATTTAAGTGGTTGGATGGTGGCAGCACTTCGCTCTGAGTTCGGCCCATTACCTGACCAAAGTATGCACGAAAAAACCTCAGTACCAGCCTTAATTGAAGAAATTTATACTTTCTTAAAACAAGCCGATGCCCGTGAACTTGACCATTTATTTAAAGACTTAGATGCAGCTAAAGCAACTGGCGGTGATGTACAAGCGGTACTTGATAAAATAGATAATTTTGAAAGTCATGTGGTGCCGATCATCGCAGATATAGATGCTGGTTTTGGTAATGAAGAAGCAACATATTTACTGGCTAAAAAGATGATTGAAGCGGGTGCTTGTGCTATTCAAATCGAAAACCAGGTATCTGATGCTAAGCAGTGTGGTCACCAAGCAGGTAAGGTGACTGTGCCGCATGAAGATTTCTTAGCAAAAATAAATGCGGTGCGTTACGCGTTTTTAGAGTTGGGCATTGATAACGGGATTATTGTAGCGCGTACAGACTCCCTAGGCGCGAGCTTGACACAAAAAGTGCCTGTATCACAAACGCCTGGTGATTTGGCAAGTCAGTACAATGCATTTTTAGAAACTACGCCTATCAATGGTGTAGAGGACTTAAATGAAGGCGACACAGCTATGAAGCTGAACGGCCAATTATGTAAACCAACTCGTTTAGAAAATGGTCTTTACCAATTCCGTGAAGGCACTGAGAAAGACCGTGTAGTACTCGATTGTATTACCAGCTTGCAGTCGGGCGCTGACTTGCTATGGATAGAAACTGAAAAACCACATGTTAAACAAATTGCAGAGCTGGTAAATCGTGTTAAAGAGCAAGTACCAGACGCTAAGTTGGTTTATAACAACTCACCTTCATTTAACTGGACACTGAAGTTCCGTGAGCAAGTGTATCAAGAATGGCAAGAAGCAGGACGTGACCTATCAGCGTACCCGAGCCTTGACGATAATAAAGCTCTAATGGCACCTGAAATGGATGGTACTGAACTTGCTAAAGCAGCTGATCTTCTGGTGCAGAATTTCCAACGAGATGGCGCAAGAGAAGCGGGTATTTTCCATCACTTAATTACATTACCAACGTACCATACAGCTGCATTAAGCACGGATATCTTATCTGAGGGTTACTTTGGTGATTTAGGCATGCTGGCTTATGTACGAGACGTTCAACGTCAAGAAATTCGTCGCGAGCAGGCCTCGGTTAAGCACCAAGATCTAGCAGGGTCAAATATTGGTGATACGCACAAAGAATACTTCTCTGGTGAGAACGCTCTTAAAGCCGGTGGTGAAGCAAACACCATGAATCAATTTTAATATGATGTAGCAGCGATTAGATTCCTATCAACAATGTTACCAGGGCCGCAAGGCCCTTTTTTAATATGTCCGGATCAGTATTTAACTAAGTAACCTGAACTCTGGATAATAAATCTATCTCCAGCGGCTACTTTCAACGCTAACTGCGTTGAATTTACTTGCAATAGGCTAGCTATTGACGCGTAAATTCGCCTTGTTATCGCTAAAGGTCTCCGGCTGGAGACTAATAAGTATATTTGTGATTTAATATCAATACATTAGTACATCTCTTAACCAGAGTTCAGGTTAAGTGCAGATCAGTATTTAACTAGCCGCTACTTTTTAGCATTATTATAGATCAGAGTTTTATCAACTAAAGGCAGAAAGCCTATTTACACGTAAAATAGGGTTGTTATTTGATGTTATAGGTACGAAAAGTGATATTTAGTAGCGCTTTTAAGCATTGAGACAAAAATATAAACCGATTTTTTACTAACTCAAAGTTGTTACAAACCATTTTTTTACTAACTGAAACGCCATAAACATTGACTCAAACCGATTTTTTACTAACTCAACTAGCTGAAATTGCTATAAACCGAAATTTTACTAACTCAGCTTACCTACTAAGTCCGATATAAATATTGCTCAATGTGAATAAGCACTCACTTTTTGTAAAGGGGGTTTACAGTATATTGGCTACGAGCTACGAGCTACGAGCTACGAGTATCAGCAGAGTGCCTGTAGCCCGAAACTCGTAGCTTAAGCGTTATTTACTATGCTTATCAAACCACCACTGAATATAAGCAACTTTAGTCATTAAGTTTGAAGGGCGTTTGGTTATGCCATGTGATGCACCAGGGATACGCACCATTGCAGTATCGACACCTTGTAGTTTCAAAGCTTGATAGTATTGTTCAGTCTCTGAAATTGGCGTACGGTAATCGGCTTCACCTGTTAATAGCATGGTCGGGGTTTTTACGTTACCCACATAGCTTATTGGAGAACGTTTCATATAATGCTCAATGTGATCCCATGGTTTGCCAGGGAACCAGTAATCAGCAAAAAATGGGTAGTAATCAGCAGTTAGTACAAAACTGATCCAATTGATAACTGGTTTTGCCACAACCGCAGCAGCAAAGCGGTCAGTATGACCTACAACCCAAGCTGTTAATGTGCCACCGCCAGAGCCACCGGTAACAAATAACTTCGATTCATCAATAAAGCCTTTTGCTATTAATGCATCTACACCAGTCATTAAGTCATCAAAGTCATTGCTTGGGTAATTGTGATGAATTGTTTGTGCAAACTCCTTACCATACGAATCACTCCCACGCGGGTTCATATAAAGCACTACATTGCCCTTGGCGGCAAATAGTTGTACTTCAGGGCTAAAATGAGGGCCGTAATTGGCCACCGGTCCACCATGGATTTCAAGCACTAGTGGGTATTTTTTGGACTTATCAAAACCCGGTGGGTATGCAACCCAACCTTGTACAGCCAAACCATCATGACTTGATTTAACCCAAATCTCTTCAACTTTGGCTAGGCTCTTGTTAGCTAGTGCATCTTCATTTAACTGAGTTAATTGTTGAGTTTTACCGCGCTTTAAAAATGCGACATCGGCAGGGCGCTGAGTATTTGCCTGAGTAAATGCCACTTCGCCATCTTCGC
This sequence comes from Pseudoalteromonas sp. APC 3893, assembly GCF_030408095.1. Taxonomy (NCBI): domain Bacteria; kingdom Pseudomonadati; phylum Pseudomonadota; class Gammaproteobacteria; order Alteromonadales; family Pseudoalteromonadaceae; genus Pseudoalteromonas; species Pseudoalteromonas sp. APC 3893. The sequence goes on along the minus strand of NZ_JASDCD010000012.1, from coordinate 43,143 downwards.
TAACATCAAAATCACCACCCGAATATGGGCGGCCAAAGGCCACACTTCCTATGTTTTTAGTTAGAATCTTACGCTTACCGTTTCGTGGTTGATAGGCAAGCGTGGTTTGCCCCTCACTATCAAAAGCAAAGTAAAGGCCTTTTGAATCATCTGCCCATTTTATTTGTGAAACACTACGGTCTAAGTCGTCTGTCAGACTTTGTGTTTTCCCTGTTTTTAAGTCGCGAATATATAATTGCGCATTTTCATAATTGGTTTTTTTATCATCATACCCGGTATACGCCAAATAACGACCGTTGGGTGACACCATAGGTTGGCCATCTGGGCCTAGTCTATCGGTTATTTGAATGATCTCAGCAGATTGTAAATCCAGCTTGTAGATTTCAGAGTTGGTTTGCTTAAATAAGTAATCAGTATGACGATTGGCAGAAAAATATAAGCTGTCACCGTCTTTGCTAAAGCTGACAGGACCACCATGATCAAAGTCGCCAGAGCTCAGCTGATTAGCATTGCCGCCAGTGGCACTAATTTCAAATAGATGACGAAAACCCTTTTTAGTGTAGCCGCCACCATCAGCGCGGTAATAAACATCATCAATATACTTAGCAGGCTCAGCCCAATTAGCACCTTTTGGCTTGCCAGGTAAAGACACTGGGCTTGCGCTGGCAGCAGGGACAAACTGACTAAATACAAGTTTTTTACTATTCGGTGACCAAGTTAAATTACCAGGGCTTTGGGTTAAATTACTTATCTTAGCAACAGCGCCGGTATTCAACCATTTTACATAAATTTGGCTGCTACCGTCGCGAGTAGATATAAACGCTAAGCGAGTTTCATCGGGTGAAAGCACTGGCGAGTAATCCATGTGCACACCAGAGGTAAGCGGTTGCAGTTGTTTTGAACTACTATTTACCGACCAAATATTACTTACTTTACGGTCGCTTTTAATATCCATGCGGTTACGAACAAAATAAACCACATCACCATCAGCGGTCATTTCAATTTGGTTAGCATATTCAAGATCAAAAACATCTTCTAACTTTAAAGCATTATCAGCTTGAGCCGCGACGCCACAGAAGCTCACCGTAGCCAGCAGCGCAAGAGGAGAGAGTAATTTCATTTTTATTCCTTGTATTAAACAGCATTAATACTGTTATAAAGTAACAAAGATTAAAAATACAGCTGATTGCGATGAAAAGCAGGGCTAAAGCTCCTAGATGCTTTTAGTTAAGTTGATTTTGTGATGGATTATTTGATTAATAAAGGCGCTACCTTGGCTTTAATGCAAATGAAAACTATTATCCATTATAGGTGTTGTGATATAGTTTCAAATAAATATAGCCACACTCAAAGCTCTTTGCAATGAGCGCAGTTAGGATTGATAAGGTTTTCAAATGACTTTGTGCAGTGACATTGAAATAGACAAAACGAATGAACCGCAAAAAATTGCAAGTGCTCATAACTTTGTCCAGTTGTTACCCGGCTTATCAATAAGCTTATCTACTGCAGATGAAATGGGCCCTGCTGATACCAAACATGTGTTTCCTAGTGATGCACAATATATTCATTTAAACAGCATTCTTGCGGGAAAATTCGAAGCTACTGTAGGTAATCAATTTTTGCAATGTGGCTGCGGAGACTTCAATATTGGCTTTTCAGCAGGTGAAAACTTTTGCTCATATCACAGTAATGACTTTAGTAACCTAGCTATCATGATAAATCCAGAACTACTTACTGAACTTGCTGGTGAAGAGCTCTGCGGTACAGAGCTGAGTAAGCGTCTGTCATTCTTTGTAAAACAAAGTGGAGCGAATGGTAAAGTCAATGGGTGTGCAAACCGTATTCACCGGCTGATAAAAGAGCCACAAGCAAGTCCTTTGTTATTACACTCTGCGACGCTAGATTATCTATATTGGCATCTTAGCGCGCTAAAGGCAGTTGATAGTGGCAACCAAGTTTCACTTCGAGAAAAGAAACAACTTATTGCTGCAAGAGAGTTTTTGCTCACAGACCTGAGTAACCCACCGACGATTTCTGATGTGGCTAAAGAGGTTGGCTTAAACCAGTGTAAACTTAAGCAAGGTTTTAAGGCATTGTTTGATAACACTGTGTACGGCTGCTTCCAAGAAGCAAGAATGCACAAAGCGATGAGTCTACTCAAAGACAATAATGTTACCGAAACGGCAATTTCATTGGGTTACAGCAATGTCAGCCATTTTAGTGTGGCCTTTAGAAAACAGTTTGACGTGCTGCCAAAAGAAGCTCGGCTTAATTTAGCGCCCACTTTCGTGAGAAATTAAGTGTGTTTTACTAAATAAAAGTGGCGAGCAATTAATTACGCGCCACTTTAAACTTTATCAGTTTAGAAATTAGTACCGACTGTCAACCCAATGGTTCGTGGATTGCCTGCTTCTCCTGTTACACCAAAACCAAAGTTAAATGCAACTTTTGAGTAGTATTCATCAAGTGCATTTTTTACCCATAAATGGGCATACCAGTTCTCACTTTCAAGACCGATTTTGCCATTCAAAAGGGAGTACCCAGGTTGCTTCATTTGATTCCCCGCATCAAAAAAACGCTCACCCATATAAATGCTCTCTAGTTGGGTAAGTAATATGTAGTCACCACTTAGCTCTGTACGATTACTGATTGATAAGTTAGCGCTGAATTTGGGTGTGTTTGGCAAGCGATTACCTGCGTAGTCTTCTACCACGCCGGTAGCAAAGTTTACACTTTCGTACTCGCTATAGGTGGCGTCTATATAGCTACTTGAGAAGCCAATAGTCCAATCTGAATGAGGTTGGTAGCGTGATTCAAACTCTAGACCACGGCTGGTACTCTCACCTGCATTGTCTGTAATAATTGTGGTGTTTTCTAGCATTTGCTGAACTTGTTGATCGTCCAATGAGACATAAAACGCCGTGATTGAGAAACTCAGTTGGTTATCCAGTGCTAATGCTTTATAGGCAATTTCATAGTTATTGCTGTACTCTGGCTCAAAGCTGGGCTTATTTAAGTTCGGATACAAAGTATCAAAGCCTCCTGCGCGATAACCTTTACTCCATGAGGCATAAATTAGGTCATCACTATGCGTTTGATATGAGAATGCGAGTTTTGGTAGTACTTCACTGAACTCTTTTTCTCCATCATATTGCGTTGTAACACCCGCAGATTGGGAATTTATACTGATGTCTGCTTCTCGTTGTTCTTTTTGATAACGCAATCCGGCGATAACGGTTATGTCTTCAGTGATAGCATAATCAACTTGGCCAAAAGCAGCCCATGCTTGGTCGTCTTTTATAGTAACCGATCTATCAACCATGGGCCCGCTGCCCGGATACATAGCAGAAAAGTTCAAATCATTTCTCGTTGTGTTATGAATACTTGACTGATACCCATAAATGCCTACTAGCCAATGATAGTCGCTGGTATTTTTTGAGCTCCAACGCATTTCCTGTGAAATTTGATCAAACACTTCACGCGAATTACTGTGAAACTGATATTCTGAGTTATTTCCGGTATCTTGGTCTGCGGTATTCACATTGTCCCAATCTCGCCAGCTGGTGATGGAAATAAAATCAACATTACTACCTTCATAATCAAGGGTTAATGAAGCACCCAGAGCATCGCGCTCATCAACGCCTACAAAGTCATGATCTACTTGATCTGGATGTTCTTTGATTTTCTCAATGAGTCCCATTGCATATGAATCTCCCCTAAAGCGTTCATAATCTATTGCAAAGTTGGCTTCGAGATTATCTGTTGCTAGCCACTTTAATTTTGCTCGCGCACTAATATCATCGCGCGCGCCAAAATCTGTATTTAAGTAGGTGTTCTCTAAGTGGCCATCAGTGCTGTGTGCAGAGACAAACATGCCTAAAAATAGATCATCATTATTAATGGGTGTGTTGAGCCCTAATCGCACTCGTTTTGAACCAAAATTATCAGCGGAAGCAGTCCCCGTAACCTCTGGCACTTCATCAGGCTGTTTGGTAATTATGTTAATAACACCTGCCAGAGAGTTACCCCCGTACAATGTACCTTGGGGCCCTCTTAGTACTTCTACACGCTCGATATCAACAAGGTCTAAATCGAAAATACTATTACTGCTGTAATTAACGCCATCGACATAAAAGCCGACGGTTGACTCAGTAAATAAGCCCGGACCTATGCCGCGAATAAATACGTTGCTATCTCTTCGACCACCCCAGCTATACACGTGTAAACTCGGGATCTCGTGGCCAAGCTCTGTGATAGAGTAAACTTCTGAATCAGCTAGCTCTTGACCAAAAATGGCGGTAACGCTGGATGCGACCTCCATTATATTTGCAGAGCGTTTCTCGGCAGTAACTTCAATGCGCTCTAAATTTACCTGAGCAGTTTTCTCGTCAGCATAAAGACTGCAAGACGTGGCGCCTAAACTTAGTGTAAATAATGCACGGAAAATATGACGGCTAATTTTTGACAATGAGTGGTGAGAGTTGGCTGCAGATGTCAGCTTGTAACAAGGCATAGTAATTGAGTTCCTAATAGCAGTGAATAGTAAGTAGTTGGGCACTAAATTATTGCTGAGCAGACACTCGATTTTTGATTTGGTTGCTCTGCAATAGTGGGGCCCTATTTTTATTGTCGTTATTGTGTCTGTAAGGGGTTGTAGCTACTACCCGCAAACGGCGATTATCCCTCTATACGGGTTTTTAAAGATGGTTAAAGTATTAGGCTTTAACCATCTGTAATGGGGGTTTACAGTTCGCTGGTATTATTGCTGTAAGCAATATCAAACAAAGCCCCATTTTCAGTGAATAAACCATCTAGTTGCTTTTTGTATTGAGTGTGCTTTAGGGTTTGGGAGATTTGCTGATATAGCAGTTCTGCCGATAAAAACTGTGCGCCTTGCTGTGCATGATAATTAACCACCATATTGTTAATAATATTACTAAAGTGTTTATCACCAATGAGTTGCGATGCAGTGTAAATGGCAACCTGTGCTTTACTCTTGGCATAAGGCTGAAGTGTCAACCGAAGTGCATTTTTTTCAACACCTGATTCTTTGGTACGTGCAAGTAAATAATCATCGGTGATAGTGGCAAGCAGTTGTTGTCTTGCTTTGCTATTAAGCCCTGATTTGCTTAATGCGAACCAGCTTGGCACCCCTTCAGATAACAGTGGGTAACCCGCTGAGTTAGCAATTGCAATGTTTTGCCACCAAACTTGTGCAACTGCGTGATGCAATGTGTAACCCACTGAGTCAATATTCGACGGCTGAGAGTAATTATGTTGCCAAGCAGACATTTCAGGAATAAGCACTAAATTTGCACTCACTGTTTGCTTCCCCATACCTTGCGGTAGCGCAGCAATTTTTAAGCTGGTATAAGGGTAGCTGCCAAACACCAATTCACCTTGCTCAAGAGCATGTTTTGCGTGTTGTAGTATCGTATCCAGAATGACGTCATCAGCGTTGATGTAAAATAGTTCTATCGATATTTCCTGCGCTGTTTTAGCGCTTACCCACGATGTTTCACGGGTTTGATATTTTGCACTCACAATGGCCGGCTTCCAGTAACTGGCCGTGGTTGTCTCATAGTCATAGAGGTGGCGCTGACCTAATGCTTGATGGCTAATTAGCTCTCCTGGTGCGACAACAACTTGGTCATTTGGCGCTTCGATTTGCAACGTGTAAGTTATTAAGTCCGCATCATTGTGTTGATATACCTCGGATGCAGTAGATTGACTCACAGCATCAATAGATAACGGGTTAAGTTCGTGCTTGTTGCGAAGCGCGCTGTCATTGATTACTTTATTTTTTTCAAACCCAATAGTGGGCCAAAAATCTGTATCAATGTAGCTGGCATCTTTACTGATTTTGCCAAGGTAGTGAGTTGCAATATTGCGGTAGCCTTGATATTGGACAGAGGCTGCAATACTTAGCAGGGTATTTTGTTCAGGCGCAATATTGAGATCCCATAGCGAAACGTGATGCGCTTCATCTGTTTGCTGCGCTGAAAGTGCTTTCCCCTCAGTGCTGATGTTATTAATACGAGTAAAGTCATCGGTGTTCAGTAGTAGCTGCTTTATTGGGGTTTTGTTTGGGTTTATAAGCGTTAAATTAGCCTTGTAGTCAAGTGCTCGCTTATGTGGATGAAGCGTCAAAGCAACCTCAGCATGACTAATTTTAGGCTGCGGCTGAGTATTAAATTGACGATATTGCTGCTCATACTCTACTTGCTTTGCATAGCCATCAGCTTGTGTTTCAAACTGACCATTGATAATCATCGCTTGATAAATAGCATGCGCTTGATAAACAAAGGTTGTTGTCGCCAATAGCATAATAGCCAGTGACCGTGGTGCGATTTTTTGTGGCAGTGCTGCCATTCTTTCTTTAAATGGCGTAATCATACCTCTTGGCCACAGCCAGCTGACAAACACCAGTAAAACACAATAAAAGCTTAACCAGTAGATCATAAGATTAAGGTCTCTGGTAATAAACTGTTCCATTGAAGCAATTTCAGACAATTGCGCTATTGACGGCCATGCCCATAGCAACATAAAGTTTTCTACCGCGTTGGTTTCATTGAATATAGCCGGCGAAATACACAGCATCACCGCGAGCACTTGTGCGGCAATTTTAGACTGCAACAGGCCATAACTGATGATGGCAATAAAGACATAAGCCAGCATTAATGGCAGTAATACAATAAAGCTCAAATGCCATAAGCTTTGCCAGTCAGGATCGACGTAGCCTTGGATAAATTGAGTGCCCAGCAAACCTGATATTGGCACCAGCATTAATACAAAGGCAATAATAATTGCGCTGATAATATGACTCAAAGGGGCTTGCCAGTCAGGTGTAGGGCACACAGCAACAAGCTGTGCGGTATTCAGCTGATGGTCTTTGTGGCATTGATCAACAACGAAAAAGGCAGCGGCTAGCATAGTAAAAATTAAACTCGGGTAAATTAACACAGGGAGCAAGGTGTGGGTTTTTGGTAAAATGACCGCGCTGCCTTCTATGCCCGGTAGACGATAGCTTAACCCTGCGATGATCAGCATCAAAGATAGAGTTAACATTGAAAAATAAAACGCTTTATTGGTAATGATTTGGCGTGCTTGAAGATACCCAGTACGGACACTGAATTTAAGCCAATAAGTAATAGCGTCATTACTTATCATCGTCAGCGCAGTCATGTTTAGCTTACCTGTACTGGGCTGGTGTTGTTGATCAGTTGTAATTGCCTTGGTTGATGATTTTTGCCCGTTACTTGTTCTAAATGCTGCTAAGTCAAAGCGCCACCAGGCAAATGCCAGAAGGGCAACAGCAAGCGTTAAATAGAGTAGGCGATTACAGAGTAAAACGCTATTTAGGCCCAAAAATTGAGTCATTCTTTGCTCAGCCGTCCAGTAAAAAATTTGCCCTTCAACGGTGACTTTACCTAGCGGGTCGACAATTTGTAGCCAAGGAGCTTGGGGAGCTCCATCACCAAATAAGGCGGTGATCAGCACAAAAGAACCTACCGCTATCATCATCGCAGCATAAGCGGGTGTCGCGCGCCCTGTAAGTGCCGTGAGCGCAAAAGGGATTGCAGTATAAACAATACAAGCAGGGAGTACCCAAAGTAGTATCGCGTGGAAAATATGCGGCCACGAGGTCGCTATGAAGTCGCTAGAAGGGTAAAGCCCAAAGAGGTTTGACACCACAGGTAAGGTCACCATGGCGATGACAACAGAACTCATCACCAATAGTACGACCACTAAACACGCTAAGTATTTACCGATAAAATAGTGCTTACTATTAATATCAAAACTATACAAATAATCTGCCGTTTTTGAATTCAAATCTCTAAGTAGTGTGGGTATTACTAGGGCACTGCCGACGGTGGCAGCCCAAAATGTGTAATACATAAATAGATAGTAAATAGCATACGGAGAATTGCGAGCGACTCTGCCACTTTGCATCAAGGTATCCCATTCACCACCTAACATTTCTCGGTACCCCATAACGATCATGGCGAGCAAACAGGCCCATGTCGCTACAGAGCGTAATCGATATTTAAGCTCAAATAAAAAACTGGTAATAAACATGTACAGATCCTTAAACCGCTAGTTCTGGGACGTAGCTGAAGTAAAAGTCTTCAAGGTCCGCGGTGCTTTGCGTAAAGTTATCAGCAGGGACTGTGTCGCTTTGAATCGTGGCTTGTATATCGCCTTTGATGATGCGTGTTGATATCACTTTGTGATTATTGCGAAGCTGTTTTAACTCTTCTCGTGCTACTGTTTTACGCCAAATCTTTCGTTCGATGGATTCGACGAGGGCATCGGGCTTGCCGCGTGCTAATATACTACCCCTGTTGAGGATACCCATATCACCACATAAATCAGTCACATCGCTCACGATATGTGTGGATAGGATCACAATAGCGTTGTCGGTAAGTTGCTGCAAAATACTGTAAAAGCGATTGCGCTCAGCAGGGTCTAGTCCCGCCGTTGGTTCATCAACAATAATGACTTTAGGGTTGGTTAATAAAACTTGTGCGATACCAAAGCGCTGACGCATACCACCTGAATAGGTATCGACTGCCTTATGGCAATGTTCAGTGAGATTAACCAGCTGCAATAATTCGTCAATTCTATTTTTGCGCTCTTTGTTATTTTTAATGCCTTTTAAACGAGCAAAGTAATCCAACATAGTCGTCGCCGATGCATCCGCGTAAACACCAAAATCCTGTGGCAAATAGCCTAACTGGCGACGAAACTCAGTAGGATTAGTAAAAATATTTTGCCCAGCAAAGCGAATTTCGCCGCTGTCAGGTGTTTGCAATGTGGCAATAGTGCGCATAATACTGCTTTTGCCTGCACCATTAGGGCCAAGAAGGCCAAACATGCCTTTTTCAATAGTTAAATTGACGTTCTTAAGTGCATGCACACCATTTGCATATATTTTTGATACATCTCGAATTTCTAATTCCATGTTATTGACTCTGTTGTTTATTTTAAATTGTAGCGATTTTATTAGGCGTTAGATTGATGGCTGATGACTCCCCCAATCGGTTTTCTGATCCCCCAAAACGATATTTTATAAGGGTTGTACCCGTTACTTCCGATTTGGGGGCTACATAACGGATGCGGGGAGAGGAAGCAAGTTAACTGCAGTAGGCTTAGCTCTTTTCTATCGTCGCTATGTAGCGCATTTTAAGGAGCAAGCTTGTGGGGGTTGAGTCATCTGAGGGTGAAGACAGTTATCGTCCCTGGTCTATTATTTTTTCGATCTGCTCACCTTATAAAGGCAAAATGTTGATAGCTTTGAGTTTAATGGCCATTGTCACCTTCGCTGAGCTTGTGCCGCTGTATTTGCTCTTTGTTGCAATACAAACATTATTGAACCCACTTTCGAGCTCGGTTGGGCTATTGCTATGGATTGCAGCGGGTATGTGTGCCGCGATTTTATTAAAAACGGGACTTTCAATCGGTGCTTACTATTTCAGTCATCAAGTTGCTTTTAAAGCGTTGACTGAAGTAAGAATGAAGCTCGTAACTCAACTAGCATATTTGCCATTGACCTGGCTTAATAAACAAAACCCGGGAGTTTTAAAGCAAAATATTTTGCAAGATGTGGAGCATATTGAAAACTTTATAGCCCATCAAAGTGTCGAGCTGTTCAATGCAATGCTTACGCCTATAATAGTATTTACGTTGATAGCTTTTATCGACTGGCGGCTTGCATTAAGCGCTGTAGCTCTAGTGCCGCTGGCATTTTTGACCAGTGGCTTGTTTATGTATAAAACGGCCAGTCAATATCAGCATTTTAGTCAAGTATCTGAGGATTTAACCTCGACATTGAATGACTATGTTAAAAACATGCCGGTGATGAAGCTGTATAACCTAGACAGTAAGCATTTTAACGTTTTAAATCGAAAACTTGATCGATACCATAAACTGGTATTAAGTCTTACTAGCCAAACGGTGCCAGGTTGGACACTTTACACTGCTTTACTTGGTGCTTCTTTTGTTTTCTTACTTCCTACTGCTATTGCGTTACACAGTACACAAACAGTGAATATTGAGCAGATCATTTTAAGTGTGTTATTAGCACTTGGTATGCTTAGCTCCATTATAAAAGTCAGTCGGTTTTTTATGGAAGCTAATGAACTGCTCGCAGGCGTTAGGCGCATCGCACCGCTTTATTTAGCCCATCCGGCCAAACTGAAACACGGCCCTATTGATAAAAAACGTATGCTAATGCAGTTTGAAAATGTCAATTTTAGCTATCAATCTCAGCAAGTTATTAATGGGGTTAACCTTAAATTAGTCCCTAATTCATTAAATGTGGTAGTGGGGGCATCAGGTCACGGTAAATCCACTGTTGCAATGTTGGCTTGTGGTTTGTTATCTCCATCGGCGGGCAAAGTGCTGTTATATGCAAAAGAGGTTTCATTACTCCCCGATAGCACTCGCGCACAGCTAATAAGCGTTGTGACACAAGAGTGTTATTTGTTTGAGGGCACGTTGCGTGACAATATTTTGTTTGGCCGCACAGGTGTTAGCGCCGAAGATTTAGAGCGAGCTGTTGTCGCCGCTCAGCTAGAAACGTGGCTTGCGCAATTGCCAAATGGGCTACAAACGCAAATACAAGTGCGTGGGCAAAATGTATCCGGGGGTGAAAAACAACGTATTGCCATCGCTCGTGCGTTAGTGAGTAACACTCCATTAGTAATGTTGGATGAAGCCACAGCAGCTATGGATAACGTGACTCAGGCGAATTTTTATCATGCATTACAGCTGCATTACCCAAATACTACTTTTTTAGTGATCACGCATAAATATTTAGCCCTTGAAAATACCAGTCAGATCTTTGTCTTGAATGAGGGAAGAATTGCCTCACAAGGGAGTCATGACACTCTATTGGCTAGCTGCGAATATTATCGCCACAGTTGGCAACTTCAACAAAGTGAAGCCGATCAGCAAAGTACGTTGAAAGACCCGCTAGATTTATAACTAATTAGCTACGAGATTTAAATGAACAAACACGCATTATTAACTATTGGCCGTGTGATAAGGCATGCCAGTGCTGGAAAATGGCGCTTTTATACAGGGATTGTTTTTCGTATCTTGGAGCGTTGCATAGCCATTTTACCGCTATTGCTAAGTTTTTACTGGCTACAACAGCAGTTCGAAATGTCAGAGCATTATTGGCTTTGGTTGGCAACGCCGGTGGATTATTTGCTGGCTTTAGCGGGGTGTTTTTTAGCGCAACTGATTTGCGCCTACATTGGTCAATACCAAAGCTTTGTTGGCAGTTATCGTATTGTTCATACGTATCGTATTAAATTGATTAACCATGTTAGACAGTTGCCACTTGGGCATCTGCAACGAGCCCGTAGCGGCGAATTTCTAGAAATTCTCACTGAAGACATTAAGAAAATTGAGAGTATATTCTCCCATACTACGCCTGATTTAATTTCAGCTTTAATGACACCTGTGATTGGCATTAGCGTGCTATTTTTTGTTAACCCCGTCTATGCGATGGCTATATTGCTACTATTGCCTTTGGCATTTTTAGTCATGCAAATCACAAAGCAAAAATTTATCCATGTAGCCAGCGCTAAGCGAAGCTCGTATCGTCAGACTGCAAGCTGTATTACAGATTATATTGAAGCCTTAAAAACCCTCAAATTATATGATCAAACCAAGGCCAGATTGGCCCATATTGCCACTCAATTAGAGCAAACAAAACAGCATAGTTTGCAAGTTGAAATGTGGGGGGCAGGACCCGTACTCACGTACCGAGTGGTGCTTAACATGGCGCTCACTGTGTTTGTAATTCTCTTGGCTGTGACCTTACCTGAGCAACAGTCAGGCATAGATTTTACCAGTATATTATTTGCGTTGCTGATGGTTAAAATACTAGAACCCCTTTTTGAGGTTGCCGAGCACCTTCGCGTTTTACGCATTGCTATACAGTCTGAGCACAAATTAGAGTCTATTCTAAATGAGCCTGTACTAGTGGAGCCTACAACCGTGAAAATACCATTAAACTTTGACATCGAGCTTGAGAATATATCGTTTTATTACAAGGATAACAAAGTGATAGACGGTGTTAACTTTTGTGTCAAGCAAGGATCTACAACGGCAATTGTCGGCGCTTCTGGTAGTGGTAAGTCTACTTTACTAAATTTATGCGCCCGTTTTTTTGAGCCAAACTCAGGTCGAATAAAAATTGGTGGGATAGATCTTAATGAGATTGGCTCTAAAGGCGTACATCAGTTAGTCAGCATGGTGTTTCAAGATATTCAGTTGATAGATGCTAGCATTGCAGAAAACATACGCATCGGTTCCCCAAGCGCGAGCGATGAAGAAGTAATGCAAGCATGCAAGTTGGCAAACTGTTTGGATTTTATAAATCAGCAGCCAGAAGGAATGAATGCGCGAGTGGGTGATAGTGGTTTACTATTATCGGGTGGTCAAAGACAGCGCATTGCAATTGCCAGAGCGCTCTTAAAAGATGCGCCTATAATATTATTAGATGAAGCTACAGCTTCGCTAGATCCCATCACCCAAACAGAAATCGTCCAAGCAATGAGTAACCTTTTACAAAACCGCACCGTGATCACAGTAGCCCATCGACTTTCAAGCATTGTAAACGCTGATAATATTATTGTACTTAAAGATGGCAAAGTAGTGGAGTCGGGCGGTCATCATTGTTTGTTATCACGTGATGGATACTATACACAACTGTGGAATGCATAGGCTATGTAACTGCGTAAAGGGGCTTTACAGTCACCCAAGTAATATTTTTATTATACAGAATGATAAATATCGGCTTTATTGAGAATAGTTTTCATTCGTGGTAGTGTTTTGGGAAACATTGAGCATCATTTGTTTTTATCGTTTTAGTCATAAGTATTTTGTTCAACAACCTTTTATTAAGAATTTAGCATGTATTTATCGGTAAAAAATAAAAAATCCTTGAAGCTTCATGCCGAAAATCTCACTCGCTCAATCGAAGGGTATCGACGAGAAGTTAACCGCTTTTTGACCAAGCGGGTAGGCTGTGCCGACACGGCTGCTGATATATTCCAATCTGTTGCAGAGAACTTGCTGCGCCGGGATCCCGATCCTCCAATTAAAGATGTACGGGCATTCTTATATCGAGCGGTGAAAAATGCTGCGTTTAATTTACAGCGTTCTGAGCGCACTCGAGCTGAATTAAACGTATTAGTAGCACCGATAATGGAGGAGTGGGATGAACGTAGCCCTGAGAGCATTATTGAATCTACAGAAAATGTAAAAAAAGTTGAGCAAATTATTCAGAGCTTACCTGTACTGACTCGTCAAATTTTTATTATGTATCGGCTTCATGGTATTAACCAAAAAGATATTGCCGAGCAAATGGGAGTGAGTCTTTCCACTGTGGAAAAACATGTAAAAAAAGCACTTTCTCTCTGCTTTTCGTGTCTTTATGAGTAAATATTACGGTTTTTTGCACGTGAAGGGTGTTCTATAATAACAGGGCGGTCAAAGCACTCTGTGGTTAAATCGCAACACTTTAACTGAGGAAGAAGCTGTGAATAATCAAGATACCGACAAGCGCCTACAGCGTGAAGCGTATAACCTAGTGGCTGCGGCTTACAATGACCCAAATAGTCAATCTCAACTAAATATTTGGCGTAAACAGTCAGTATTACATGAAGATGCAGCTACGCAGGCTGAAGCTAACTGGGCGTTGCTAGGGCTGGTTGAAAATGCACCTCTTTCGCTATTCGATAAGTTTAAACTGACTACTCAAATTCAATTAGAACGGTTATCTGAAACACCAGCTCGGCTGCTACCTACTGCTGTTGCTGCAATGGTTTGCATTATATTTGTATTTTTGGGTTTAGATTTTAGCAGCCCAAAAGTACCTCAAACTAAGATTGTTCAAACGATAGAAAAACCTAATCCAGTCAATACATCGCAGCGCTATCAAACTGGTTGGGCAGAGCAACGCAAAGTAACGCTAGAAGATGGAACAGAGGTTTGGCTTGATTGGAACACCGAACTTGAGGTTTCAATGACAGACGCAAAGCGACAAGTGGCTTTAGTCAGCGGCAAAGCTTTATTTAGTGTGGTTTCGGATCCTAACAGACCCTTTTCTGTTGTTAGCGAACAGGTCGAGGCAAGGGTATTAGGTACCCAATTTGTTTTTCACAAACTGGATGAGCAGGCTGTAGAAATAGAAGTTCTTAAAGGGGCTGTCGGTGTTAACTCAGAAAAAGCTCAGGTAATGGCACGCTTGGCAAAAAATGATGTGATTCGTATTACATCAGGTGAACTTGGTGACATTAAAACTCGAACACTCGCGGAAATTGGTGCTTGGCGTGATGGGATCATTGTTTTTGAGCAGCGACCGTTGATAGAGGCGCTTGAGGTGCTGCAGTCATATACGTCCTTTGAGCTAGACACCCGTTTTATTTATGAGGCCGATAGACTAGTCTCAGGCACCTTTGTATTAAATAAAGGCGATGAAGCTTTGCGAGCTATCATGCAAGGTTATCGCTTGACTGGAAAAGTTCAAGGACGGAATACGCTAGTATTACGTTCACTTCCCCCAGAGCGGCCATTCTAAAAACGAGTTTGAATTTATTGATTTATTTTTACGGGTATAAGCTGTTTTAGTGTCTCCTTCACTAAGAGCCAATGAAATTTGTCATTGGCGTCTAATATTCAATGGAGACATTAAGCATGGTATGCATGGAATACCGAAATAAAAAACATCGTGTCAATTTATGGTGCATTTTGGCACTGATTTCAGCTTTAACCGCTACACCCACCGCCTTAAGCCAAGACTCTATTGGCGATAACCTTACCTTTCATTTTGAAATTCAGGCTCAACCGCTAATAAAAGCACTCCGTGACTTTACAGTAGTTACTGAGCAACAAGTTATCGTGCAAGTTGACAACATCAGTCAGTACAAAAGCTCAGCCATTTCAGATAAGTTAACCGCCCAACAAGCTTTAATGCAATTAACCGCCAATAATGGGCTGAGAATTACCCAAACAACATCTGGTACGTTTTTGCTAGAGCAAGCTGTGCCTTTTATTAAACCCGAATCTAATGAGTTAGAAAAAATTGTTGTGGTGGGGAGTAAAATGGGAGAAACCCGCCAAGAAATAGCAACAAGCGTTGGCTATTTTGGCGAAGAACAAATAAAAGATCAGGTTATCTACAACGTAGAAGATGTCTTTGACCGTACTGCAAATGTTTCTGCTGGCAGCGCTATCTCGGGTGCATACAGTATTCGTGGTGTTAATACAGATGGCATAGCGGGTTCTTTGAATCGTTCTAATGCGTTGGCATCAATACTTATTAACCAAGTGGCTATGGGGGTATCTGCAGGCAACTATGTAAAACCCTCGCTTTTTGATGCCACCTCTGCAGAGGTTTTACGTGGGCCGCAGTCTTCATTACAAGGGCCTAATGCACTGATTGGTTCTGTATATATAAACTATAATCGGCCTGATTTTTTTGGTTATGAAGGCTCGGTTCGTGCTGAAGTTGGGCAGTACGATACTAAGCGACTGGCATTGATGCAAAACCTTGTTCTGGCTGAAGATACATTAGCTGCGCGTTTGGTACTAGAGACTCGTCAATCAGATGGAGATGTAATCAACATCACGACAGGTCGCGAAGATGTTCAAAATGAGGACGAAGAAACAATTCGTTTAGCGCTGCGTTGGCAGCCACTCGGTGATGAGGAGTTAGTTTTTGATCTGACCTATTTACATAATAATTCAGACACCAACGCCACACCATTTGTTTATGCATTACCTGAGGGCGATATTTTTGATCGTAAACAATCTTACAATATTGAAGGAGACTTTCCTTCAAGCTTTGATCTTTTATCGCTCGAAGCAAATTGGCAAGTAAGTGAAAACTTACGCTTTACCTCTGTTACTGGGTTCAATAAATTTTCTGTTGATCAGCGTTTCGAAGGTGATCACACAGCCTATGATTTGTTAGGTGTAGACGGATTTATGAACGAGAAATTGCTAAGCCAAGAGCTTCGTTTGCATTACGAAGGAAAGCGTATTTCTGGGTTAGTTGGTTTATTTTACTCAGATGGTGAGTATGACAACGGTTTCACAGGTGCAGGTGTTTTTCCTGATGGTCAAGGCGGGGTAGTCCCGTTTAACAATACCGTACAGAGCACAGAAAACATTGAACAGCAGGCCTTATTTGCTCAATTAAATTGGCAGCCTATTGATGATTGGGAAGTCAAACTGGGTGCTCGGCTTAATCGAGAGGAACGTAGCACAAAAGATTTTAAAGACAGCGGTTTTGTCAGCGATCAGTCTGCATCCGAATCCTTCAATCAACTTATTCCTTCATTAACCATCGCTTATGACATAAGTGATGATACTCGGATCGGTGCCAGCTACAGTCGCGGTTTTCAAGCTGGAGGAATTTCTTTTGCGATGTTCTTAGGTGAGGCGACGCCATATGATGAGGAGTTCATCGATAATTATGAGCTATTTTTGCGAAACCAACTACTTGATGGAAAGTTACGGTTAAATGCCAATCTCTTCTACTTTGATTGGTCAGATCAACAAGTCACTATGACTTTACCTGGTGGATTAGCTGGGTTTGATGATGCTGTGGTCAATGCTGGTAAGTCTAAAGTGAGTGGTGCTGAATTTGAAGCTGAATGGCAAGCTACCGCAGATCTAAATCTATTTGCAAATTTGGGCTTCATTCATACTGAATTCGAAGAGTTTGTAACAAAGGGGAGCGACCTTGCGGGTATGTCTTTTCCTCAAGCGCCTGATTTTACTGCAAATCTAGGCGGCCTTTATCAAAATGACAATGGCTTTTTTACATCAATGACTTTTAGCTACACCGGTGATACCTACTCTAGGATTGATGCACCAGAGGTCACTGAAATTGGTAACCGTAAGCTCTTGAGTGGTCGTTTAGGCTATCAGCAAGACAACTGGAGAGCGTATATTTGGGGTAACAATTTACTCGATGATGATTATGAAATTTTTGTCCAAGATGGCAGGGATTTTGGTCTTGCAGGTGCTTATGGCAGTGTTGGGGAACCTCGCACACTGGGTGTTGGTTTTCAGTTTGATTGGTAAGTAGGTCAAAGTGACGCAGCCCAAAGTAAAAGCAGCAAGCAACGTGGCAGAACTTTGTTAATGCGTACTTTCGTAGAGTTGAAAAACGGATGAGTAAACAAAAATGAGTAATCAAGAAATGAGTGAGCGTGGTCTAGTTGTTAAAGGACTTAGAAAAAGCTACAAAGGGGGCGTAAGTGCGCTAAATGGTGTCGACCTTGAAGTTACACCCGGACTATATGGATTACTTGGGCCAAATGGAGCGGGGAAAAGTACGCTGATGCGCACTTTAGCATCACTTCAACAGCCTGATTCAGGTTCAATTACATTAGACGGTATCGACGCTTTAGCTGATCCTGACAGTTTGCGTTTTAAGTTAGGCTATTTACCGCAACAGATTGGTGCTTATCCGAACGTATCTGGGCGTGACTTGCTTGAGCGTTTCGCTTGGCTAAAGGGACGAACTGATAAAAAGATACGTAAACAGGAAGTTGAATACCTCTTGACTCGGGTTAACTTGGAGCGCGACGCACATCGAGCTGTAGCAACATACTCTGGTGGTATGCTACGTCGCTTTGGTATTGCAGTTGCGCTAATCGGTAAGCCTCGTTTATTGATAGTTGATGAGCCAACGGCTGGTTTGGATCCTGCTGAACGAAGTCGATTTCATCGTATTCTTGCTGAGATTGGCAGTGATGCTGTTGTGCTGTTGTCGACTCACATTGTTGAAGATATTGAGAATCTTTGCACGCGCTTATCTATTATGGCGAAAGGTCGAATTGTCGCTGCTGGCACACCGGATAGTCTCAAAGGTAACCTTAAAGGTCAGATTTGGCAAAGAGAAGTTCCACGCGACCAAACAATCCCTGATGATGCATTACATGCAACGGCAACACCGTACGGCACTCGGGTGGTCATTTCTGGTATTGCACAGCAAGGTTACAGCGAGCGGACTCCTCGTCTTGAAGATGTGTATTATCATGCATTGCGCGCTGCGCAAGTTGAGGAGGTGTGATGAGTCATTCGCGCGTCAGCTTCTTCTTCAAAGAAGCCGCCTATGAGGCTAAGCAAGGGTTGACTAGTCTGATCACGCCAATTGTGTTCTTTGGTCTGAGCGCCTATATGCTGATTTTCTTACTCAATGCTGATTACATGCGCAGCATGGGGGCGGTAGACATCTATCGTAACAGCCCCCATGTGATTTACTTAATGGTGTCAGGCCAAAGTTTGTGGTTGTTTTTTGCTTGGGCTTGGATTTTTGCACAGATCGTAGTGAGAGATCGGAGTGCTGAATTACATGAAGTTGTGCTTAGTAGTCCTATTTCTTTGCGCTTGCTACTTGCAGCACGGTTTAGTGGTGCACTTGTGGTTGCTGTTTTTCTAGGCTCTTCAATTTGTGCCGGATTACTGATGGCACCTTTACTGGTTACTATTGGTGCGCTACCACCCGATGCTGTTGGCCCAGTGCCTTGGTCGGCTGCACTATTGTCACTGGTTGTATTCACTGTACCCAGTGCATTTGCGACGGGGGTGTTGTTCTTAGCTGGTGCTGCACTGACGCGCTCTAATACCGGCGCTTTTGCGACAGCAGCAATATTGAGCTTAATTTGGATGATTTCCTTGGTGGTATTACACGAAGGAGGTGTAAGCCCAATGCTTGCATCAATTATTGATCCCTCCGCGTATGTTGAAGCAGAACGGCAGGCACTTACTTGGACCCCAGCTGAAAAAAAAGTCGCTATTATTGGCTTTACAGATAGGTTGTTACTTAATCGCGGAC
Source organism: Pseudoalteromonas sp. APC 3893 (assembly GCF_030408095.1). Lineage (NCBI taxonomy): Bacteria > Pseudomonadati > Pseudomonadota > Gammaproteobacteria > Alteromonadales > Pseudoalteromonadaceae > Pseudoalteromonas > Pseudoalteromonas sp. APC 3893. Next base: position 24,272 of record NZ_JASDCD010000012.1, on the reverse strand, counting down.
TGTGGCTATTTATTGGTGTCGTAATTGGGGCTATTCTCATGTTGCGCTTACGTCGAGAGCACTTAGCTATGGAGCATGCACCGCGTTTAAAAGCACATAAAACCGCATCTTATGCTGTTCACTCAGCAAAGCCAGCTGGTGCAATTAACAGTCCTAATTGGCTGCGTACACTGGCAGTCGAGTCTGCTTGGCATTTAAAGGTTTCTTTGCAAAGCTTTGGTTTGCGCCTTGCTTTATTATTACTCACCGCGATCGGCGTAGCAGCCGCTTGGGTGAACTCTATTGGTCATATTGATGGCCCGCTCGTTCCCACGCCTCAAGCGCTTATTTATTTTATGGTTGGCTTCTTTTTTGTCTTTATCGTTTTTGTTGTTGTTGGGTTTGTTGGTGCATTAATGCGCCGCGATGATTGTGAAGGCTTTATTGAATGGTTAGATACATCGCCAGTGCCGCTAGGAATAAGACTACTAGCCCGTTTTTTTGCCGCTCTTGGGCTAACAGCTTTATTATGCCTGATACCTGCTATCGCATCATTGATAATGACAGGGATCGCCGCACCGCATGCACTTAACATTAGCTACCCATTTGCATATGTCTTGCTAACCGTGTTTCCTGCATTAGCTGAGTTATGTGCAATTGCAGTACTTGCACATGCTATTTTTCAGCGAGCAGGCACAGCTTATGTGGTCTCTATACTCGCGGCTTTTATCGCCATCGTTAATCATGAAGTTGAGTTAGTGCAATATACACCAGCGGCAATTGGCACACCTATCCATGCCTTCCCCTCTGAGTTGACAGGTTGGTCTCCATGGATTGCAATGATTTTGGCACTTGCTAGCTTAAAATTAGCACTTGCTTTAGTGCTATTTGCAGGAAGTTGGATAATCTGGCGACGTGGCACCGCGTTGACACTGCGAGATCGTATCCATGCTGCTCGAAGACGCATTTGGGGTTATGGTGGTTTAACGCTCGCTATCGCGTTGAGCTTGATAGTTTTATGCGCCAATGTACTCAATACGCAATTTGTTGAGCTAGGGGGATATGAATCATCGTCTAACGTCCTAAAAGATGATGGTAATTGGGAAAAGCACTGGTGGGCTAAAGCGTCGCCTTTTTCCATTAGTGGCGGTGATATTGCTGTACGCCTCAACCCATCTCAGGGAGTGGGAAAAGTAAGCTGGCGTATTGATAACCTTAAGGCTGTTACTCTTCATGGTATTTTACCACATGGCACTTCGCTAGTAAGTGCAAGTAAATCTGGGGCACCAGTAGAGTTTGTAGCAGATGATAGTCACTTTGCAGTAGCAGCAGAGTGCGATACACCTTGTACGTTAACACTTAAGTTGAATATAGGTGCTCAAGGATGGCAAACAGAATCAGCACCGTGGCTTGATGCTGCTAGTATTTGGTTGCGTAGCCAAGATATTTTACCAAAACTTGGTCACGACCCAGATCGCTTAGTGCGCTCTATTGGTGATCGCGCACGTTTAGGGTTATCAGCCCAATTGCCCACTTTACCTAGCGCTGCCGCATTAAGCTCACTGCAAGGAGTTGCTCCTATTGGCAACTGGAGCTGGTCTATTGCTATTGAGCAGAATAATGGTGAATACATCGTAACAGATGACGGTAGTACAGACGGTGTGTTAGCGTTTGCTTCAGTGTGGCACCGTGAGCAGCTATCAGAACAGCAGCTATTTTCGATGAAATTTTTAATTGGCGAAGCGCGCCAGCCTCAACTTGATGATTTTGCTAAAGAATTAATGGCAATGAACCAATGTATTGCAGCCCAGCTAGGCACTGTATTGGAGATTGAGCAGGTAATTCAAGCACCACGCAAGTCAGGAGATATCGCCTTATACGCTGGCGTATTATGGACGCCGGAAGACATTGCTTGGCACAGCGATGGTACAGGGCGAGGCGCATGGCAGCGTCAATACAAAATAGCGACGGCATTAGCGCGAGCAGTTGTTAGCAAACGGGGAGAGCTCAGAAATGAAGCTGGAGCGCGTTGGTTATTAGAAGGAGTTGCGGGATGGACTGCGTTACGTTGCGTTGAGGAATATAGCGGTTTTACAGCCGCGATGGAAATTCGAAAACGCGCAGCAGAGCAGCTGGCAGAAGAGTTTGCGACAATCGATAAGCCTATTACGCAAGTTGTGGACGCAGATAGCCGCTGGTTGGGACTTTATGCCGCATTATCTCTAGATAATTGGGGAGCCCTTGAGCAACGCTCACCAAGCTCTATACTAACCGCACTCGATGTGGGACTCCATTCATCTACACTGTTACAGCGCCTAGCTCTATCGGTTGGCTCTGGATCGCTCGATGAATTACTGGGTGCACCAAGGAGCAGTGACGTGGTTATCAAAACAAATGATAGCGCTACTGAAATAACAATTTTGAGCTGGGTGTGGGCGCAAGGTGGTTGGCAAGCCCAAGAGGCAACTAACGATTTGTTGATACGCGGTTCTGGTATCCGTACGCAAGAATATACCCCTGAAATATTATTTGATGGTGATGTAAATCACGACGGTGCTTATTTATTTCATACTGCAATTGGCTATGAACGTTCAGTTGACGATAACCACCTTAAAACGATGTGCTCTGAAGGCGGGGGGCAGCATAAAAAATGTGGAGTAACCTCAATCATAAGGGCAGAGGATGAGTAATCTAGTTAACAATGAAACTGTAGCAACAACGGATGCTCCATTTAGTCTGAAACCGCTTATGTTCGAAACTTTTGTTTGTACTATGGCGCTAATGGCTTTTGCGGCTTTGGCTGCACCTATTGCACGGGTTATCGGGCTTGAAGCATGGCAGCTTGGCACGGCAATGACTGTGGCTGGTATTGCTTGGGTTGCAATGGCTCGGTTTTGGGGGAAGCTAAGCGACCGTAAAGGCCGTCGACCAGTGATGCTCTTTGGGCTTGCTGGGTTTGTTATTAGCTATGCGTTATTGGCTTTGTTTATTGATTTTGCGATGCAAACGGCAATGGTGCAAATACTCGCATTTATAGGCATTGTGATAGGACGGGGTATAGCAGGGATATTCTATGCTGCGGTGCCCTCGACCAGCGCCGCATTAGTGGCAGATCATATACCGCCCAAACAGCGAGCTGCCGCGATGGCTGGGATCGGGGCCTCAAGTGGCGCAGGTATGGTTATAGGCCCAAGTTTTGCCGGTCTTATTGGTCCTTATAGCTTAAGTATTCCTTTATACATCACGGCTGTTTTACCCGCCATTGCATTGATTGTAATTTGGCGTGTATTGCCAAGGCGAGAACACCACGTAAAGCCGGACGGTAACTCACTAAAATTAAACGATATACGCTTACGCTGGCCAGTAAGAGTGGCCTTTGTTGCAGCATTTAGTGTTGCGGTTGCGCAGATCACGGTTGGTTTTTTTGCTCTCGATCGATTATTGCTTGAGCCTGCAAATACGGCGCGCACTGCAGGGATTGCACTGGCTATTGTTGGTGTAACATTGATAGTTGCACAAATTGTATTACGAAAGCTTGACTGGCAGCCGCAGCGATTAATTAAATGTGGGGGGATCATTGCCGCAGCCGGATTTAGCTGTACGATTTTTTCCTCGACACCACTTGTGCTTTGGTTTAGCTATGGCGTGGCGGGTTTTGGCATGGGATGGGTTTTTCCATCGGTCTCGGCATTGGCTGCCAATTCAGTTGAAAATCATGAGCAAGGAGCCGCTGCTGGAACAATCTCAGCGGCGCAAGGGCTGGGAATTGTTGTAGGCCCTATTGTTGGGACTGGTGTTTATAGCATCGATAATGGCTTACCTTATGGGCTGATTGCAGTGATGTTAATGTCAGTTACATGCTGGCGATCAGCAAAGTAATTCTTTTTCCTAGAAATTTTTCCTAGAAATGTATAGCCCTTACTTGCAGGAAAATTTAATTGTTGAAGTAGAGAAAAAAGTGTTGGATGGCTGAATTTAAAAAGGCGTTTTAAATTCGCATTCAGTGAGTACTTGCTCGTTGCTACATTGATAAAATACGGTGACGCAAGTGTCTTGCGGCACTTGTTCTGAAAGTGTTTGGGTTATTTTAAATTGCAGTTGTTGTTTATTAAAAGCAATAAGCTGGGCGGCTTCAAAACCAAAAAACTGCATTACGCTTGGGTATAAGGCTTTAAAAATACTTTCTTTGGCAGAAAAAATCACGGTTAATGGGTGTGATACCTGTTTGGCTAATTGTTGAAACTGAAAAAGTTCATCAGGGTGCAGAATTTGTTGTTGGAGTTCTTGCTCTTGCTTGGCACTCATTAACAGCTCTATATCGATACCGATCCCCGCAATATCTCTATTGTCAGATGCCATTGCCATTGCTGTATTTTGGCTATGGGTAATGCTGCCTACTATTTTATTAGGCCAGATGGGAGCACGATCTGCTGCGCTTATTAATTCGAAATTATAAATGTTGAACGCCGCGAGTACACGTTTAGCGCACACTCTGCCTGCTAAATATTCGGCTTTACGTTTAGCAACGGCTTTTTCTAACTGTTTTGGGAAGGGGATCTGATAGCGATTATAGTCATCATCTGAAAAGTTCTCAGTCTCAAATTTACAGCAATATGATTTATGAGTAAGTAAAGGTGTTAGCTGTATGCATTGGTGAATAGTCATAAAATAGTTAGTGATGTTCAACTCATTAAAGTATTGATAGTACTATAATTGTGCAATGAGGAATATAATTTTTAATTAACAGACTGACCAGCATACTCTGGCTAAATTTAATCACTTACTTTACACAATGATTGCTATAACTGCTTCAAGCCCGGCCTAAGTAGATGCTTTTTATGCAAAAGTAATTAACTTGGCGCTACAGACTAAGAGGGGATTGGTCCATATACCGGTTATTTCCGCGATTTAGACGGCAATAAACTCAATGTGTTTTGCTTTACTCATTAGGAATATCTCAACTTGCTGTGAGTGTGAAAAATGAATACTTTAGTAATCTTGCCGATAGTGTATGCTAGAGCAAAGTATAATCAAAAATATCACGACTTAGGTTACTTTACCTGAGTAGGCTTGTGTTAATTAGGCGAGCTAAAGCAGTAAGAGTGCAGTAAATGACAAATGTAGAAAGTGAAATAGCTCAAGGGCTTACAAAGTCGAAAATACTGATTGTTGATGATCAGCAGTTAAATATTTCACTTTTAGAGAAAGTACTTTCCTCTCATTACAACACCACGGCTGTTAGTAGTGGTGAACAAGCAATTAAGCATTGCGAAATCGATATCCCAGATTTAATTTTACTTGATATCGCAATGGAGGGAATTAATGGCATTGAAACATGTAAGCGGCTTAAAACCAATCCTGATTTAAAAGACGTTCCGGTTATTTTTATAACTTCGTTCGAACAACATGAAGACGTATGTTGGCAAGTTGGTGGTGTTGATTTTATTAATAAGCCTATTAATGCTAAAACTGTTTTTAATCGTGTTAAAGTCCACCTTACGCTTAAGTTACAACGTGATAAACTACTTGAAATGGTGTTTTTAGATAGTTTAACGCAGGTCTATAACCGCCGATATTTTGATTCTCACCTTATACAAACACAATTGAGTGCTATACGTGAGGTGAGTGATTATGCGCTTATATTTATCGACATTGATTATTTTAAACAATTTAATGATATTTATGGTCATGTAGTCGGCGATAAAGCCCTTCAAAGCGTAGCCAATTGTATTCAAGATACTCTTAAAAGGCCGTGTGATTTTGTATCCCGTTATGGCGGTGAAGAGTTTGCGGTGATTTTACCATTCACTGATTTATCTGGTGCGGTACTGGTTGCACAAAAAATTGTACAAAATGTTGCGGCGCTAAATATTGCACATGAGCATTCAGCATTTGATGTACTAACGGTAAGTGCCGGGGTTGCAACTTTACGTGGCCTTAGCGGGCAAGACGAAATAATAAAAAGCGCTGATGAAAAGCTCTATATTTCTAAGCAAACAGGGCGTAATAAACTCACTTTTTAGCCGTGTTAATTCTGGTTTTGCAGCAGATAATCCCTTTTATTGTTACATACAACTTCGCCCTTATGGCAAGTGATTTTAGTTTTTCACCGCTAAAGACTAAATAGGCTTCTCACATTCCGCCATCTACATTACTATTCTATAACTTCAACCCACCCAAGGAAGAACTATGTATATTAGTGAAATGGCAAAGCGCAGCGGCGCATCAATTAAAGCTGTTAGGCATTATGAAGAGATTGGTCTGTTGACAAACATAGCGCGCCAAGGCCGATACCGAGTTTACACTAAAGCGGATGTTGAGTTTGTAACCTTGATCAAACGAGCTCAGTTATTAGGGCTTAGTCTATCTCAGCTTAAACAGTTAAAAGTTGCACGCCATGAGCTTGATTGGCCTGCTGTATTGGCTCTACTTGAGGACAAACAACAGCAAGTATTGAATGATATTGCTGCACTGAAAAAGCAAAAAGAGTTGCTAGATTTTTATCACATAGATATAAAAAACTGTTTGAATAACCTTGACTCTACCCCTTAGGGGAGAGGGTATGCTATTGCTTTTAAAGGAGTAGAAGTATGAAAAAACGTGTATTGGTTATCGACGCCAACCCTAAGTCTGGCAGTTTTTGTGCAGCATTAGCGACAACCTATCAACAAAGTAGTGAAAGTGAAGTACAAGTTGTATCACTCAGTGCGATGCATTTTGACCCTAATTTAAGCTATGGCTATGACCAGCTACAGCCACTTGAACCAGATTTAGTCTCGTTTCAAGCTCAAGTTGAGTGGGCTGAACATATAGTGTTGTTTATTCCTATTTGGTGGGGTGGGCTACCGGCAAAGTTTAAAGGGTTAATCGATCGCACATTTTTACCTGGTTTTGCCTTTCAATATCACCCAAATAAAACCATTCCAGAGAAATTATTAACAGGCCGCACAGCGCAGCTTATATTGACCTTAGATACGCCACCTTGGTATTACCGGATATTCCAAGGTGCCCCCGCTACCAAGCAACTAAAACACACAATTTTAGGTTTTTGTGGAATTAAGTTAACAGCAACTAAGTATATTGGCCCTATTATTAGTTCCTCGCAAGAGCAACGCACTAGCTGGTTAAATAAGCTTGCTGGGAAATAGTGAACGGGTATAAAGCGCTAACTTAAATTAAATTTAATAAAAAACAAATAGGTACGCACCTTAATCGGATAGAAACTGTAACCAGAAAGTGAGAAGATAGTTACCTCAATATATAAGTGCTAAAAATAATAAGATGAGGGAATATCAGTGCGTACTAATTTTTTAAAATCCATTATAACAACAGGTTTGATGATTAACTTGGCGGGCTGTTTTGGTGATACCGTGTTTGAAGCTGCACCTTTGAGTGAGTTTCGCCACACTAATGAACCTGTATTATCAGCTGCACTTACTGTTGATGGTTCTATGAGTATCGTTGCTGAGCAAGGCAAGGTGTGTTTATGGGATAATAAAACAAATCAGCTAAAATTTAAGTGCCTTGTTGGCGACGATGCTAAACACATTGAATTAGTTGGTTTTAGTAAAGACAAAAGCAAATATTTCATTTCTAATCGTACCTCTGTGCATATGTTTTCAGCCACCACAGGTCAACTAGTGGGTAGTTGGGCGACAGGGAAAAATATTGCTCGTGATATCGCAGTCTCTGCTGATGCAAGCACTATTCTTATTGGCTATCGCTCTGGTGAAGCGCAAGTGATAAACACTCAAACATCAGTCTCTAAATTACTAAAAATTCACCGCTTAGATATTAACTCTGTGGCTTTGTCTGATGATGGAACAACAGCCTTAACGGGTTCAAGTGATAAATTTGCTTACGTTTGGAAAACTAACGACGGTAAAATTACACAGCGTTTTAAATCCACTACACGCATTAATCACGTTGCGATGAATAGCAATGCAAGCATTGGGTTGTCCATCGATTCTGTGGATGATCGGCAATTTTTAGATTTAAAAACAGGTGAAGAACGAGCTGAACTAAACATTATGGCCAATTTTATCGAGTTTAATGATTCGCTATTTATTAATGATGATAAATGGTTTTTAACAGGGTTGCCAAAAAGCACTTTGTATTTATGGCGTGTTGCCGATGGCCAGCAGCTAGGTGAGTACAAGGCGGCAAAGTTACGCTTACGCAGCTCCGTCTTGGCGGTAGCCTATGATAAAAATAGCAAAAGTATTATGACTGAAACCAGTGATGGCGTGCTTGAAGTTTGGCCTTATGAACCAGCCAAGTAGTGTAAGTAGGCCGTGTTGACTTAACAAGCGCGGCCTTCATTATTAGGGCTAAATGTTTCTAGTAATCAAATTTGTGTTTGGTAAATAAACTTTGTACTTGTTGCCATACTTTGCCTGGTTTCCCGTCACCGACAAGTTTACCATTTACTTTTACCACTGCGCCGACTTCTTTGGTTGCGCTCGTGATCCATACTTCATCGGCGTCAAGCAGTTCTGTTTTACTAATAACACGTTGTTGTACTTTAAAATCACTATGACTATGCAGAATATTTAAAATTAACCAACGTGTTATACCCGGTAAAATTTGGTTATCTAGTGGTGGGGTACTAATAACCCCCTCTTTAACTATAAATACATTACTTGAGCTTGCTTCGGTTATTTCATCTAACCGGTTATACAAAATAGTCTCTTTATTGCCTGCGGCTGCACCTTGTTGATAATGAATGACATTGCCAAGTAGCGCAGTTGATTTGATGTGGCAACGCTGCCAACGCTTATCTTGTTCTAACGAAACGGTATAAGTTGTGGCGTGTTCAATATCGCTGACGGGTTGAGGAGGAATTTCAAATACATACGCAAACACTGTTGGTTTTATATCTGTAGGGTAAGCATGAGCGCGTTTAGTATCGGCACCTCGGCTGACGTGCAAGTAAATACCTAAACTATCACCGTGATTTTTTTCACATAACTGTTGGCAAATCTCACGCCATTTATCAGTGCTGTAATCGAGCTTAATTTCAATTTCATTAAGACCGTTATTCATCCGCTCGATATGCGCATTAAAGCCCAGCATTTTACCTTGGTAAGCAGGGATGACTTCATAAATACCATCACCAAATAAAAAACCGCGATCCATTGGTGAAATTTTCGCGTCTGCTGCTGCTAGGTAATCACCATTTAGGTAAACTGTGCTCATGGATAATCCTCATTCTCTATAAAGCCGCCAAGTTGGCGCAGTCGTGTTATTAATTGCTGGCCGTGCATAGCGTGTAAGCCATCTTCGGTTAGCTCGTTCTTGTGGGTAACGCCATCAACGCTACCACGGTCACTTAAATATTGTAAAATTGCTAAGGTATTGATATTGGCAAGTAAGTCTTGGTTAAACCAGCGGCTTAAAAAAGCGATAATGCCATATGCAGCCCAGTTAGACACATCAGCAAGTAATAGCTCATCACAGCACGTTAAGCTTGGCCTAATACTCAGCTCAGTCATGTATTGAGCAACATTACCCATACCTATTTCGTTACCACCATCGCCGATAGCAATAGTTGGGCAAGTCGCTTGTGAGATAAAAAAGTCAAAGCAGCCACAATCAGCCGATATATCAATTCCGCGCATATTATAATATTTATTACCATGGCATAAACCAGGTCGTTCAATAGATAACACACAATTGGGCTTTAACTCTGCTAATGCTTGTTTGCTAAATTCCATCGCCTCTGTAAGGTTATCTAATGGTAATTCAAAGCAATTAAAATCATTTTTAAGTGCACTGTAAAGGGGGTTTCCACAAACTAAAATAGGCTGTTTACCAATCGCTTTAAGTGCATTGTATAAGGAAATTGCGCCAACGGGGCCATCGGTTTCGAAGGTTTGATTTACTGCAAAGCCAGTGCCAATTAACACCGTGTTTTTTGCTTTGTACAGCGCATCTGCCGCGCGTAAATAAGTACCGGTTTGCTGATGAGCGTATAAACTTTGCATTCCTCGCAGGTTTTGCTCAATCATCATCGCTTCGATAGCGTGACTTAATTGCTGATCATTTAGCTTTTTTGGCATAGTGCTTTTATCTCACTAATAAGGGCTATACCGTCAGCGTTATCGCCATGTACGCATAAGCTATCAGCGTTTAATGTTAGTTTGTTACCACTTTGCGTTGTCACGCTGCCATCATTTAGTAACTGTTTTACCTGTGCTATAAGGGCTGTTTTTTCATGCACACTGCCTGGTATTTTACGCGATACAAGATGACCTTGATCTGTGTATTGTCTGTCAGCAAAGGCTTCTAAAATCAGAGTTACCTCGTATTTTTTAGCCAGCTCTTGATGTTTATCTGCATTCGCAGTCGCGAGAATCATTAATTTCAAATTTGTAGAGTAGTTGGCAATTGCCGCTATAACAGACTCTAAAATTTGCTCATCAGCCATCATATCGTTATAAAGTGCACCATGGGGCTTTACATAACTCAGTGATAAACCGTGTACTTTAGCCATGCCGTCAATTGCTGCAATTTGATAATGCAAACAGTTATTGAGTTCATCGGCAGAAAGTGCCATTGAGCGACGCCCAAAACCTTGCTTATCAGGGTAGCTAGGATGCGCACCTATCGTCACTTTATGGCGCGCAGCTAAAGCTAAAGTTTGCGCCATAACATCCGCGTCACCTGCGTGAAAACCACACGCGATATTTGCCATATCAATATGAGGCATAACTTGGTCGTCGAGGCCCATTTGCCAAGCACCAAAACTCTCACCTAAATCACAATTCAGCTTCATTTATTTTCCAACAGTTAAAACGCAGAAATGTGCGTATTTTGAATATCGGTTATTAGCATATGGCCTGGGCTATGAGTAATACAAAAATCAGGAGCCGCGTTTGCAATCGCGATTTGAGGGGTGACACCACAGGCCCAAAATACCGGTACTTCGCCTTCTTTAATACTCACAGATTCACCAAAATTAGGACGATTAATATTACTAATGCCAATCGCAGCTGGATCACCAAAATGAACAGGCGCTCCGTGCACATCCGGAAAGCGACTACAAATTTGGATTGCACGGATGGCATCTGCAGGCTTCATCGGGCGCATACTGACCACCATGTTAGAATGAAAAATCCCTGCGCTCTCACAAGCAATATTGGTCATATACATAGGGACATTTTTATGTTCTGTAATATTACGAATTTCAATTCCCGCGGCTTGTAGTGATTCTTCAAACGAAAAAGAGCAGCCAATTAAAAAGGTGACGAGATCGTCTCGCCAATGCTCTTTGATATTGGTGACCTCTTCAATTAGCTGACCTTTTTTAAAAATGCGATAACGTGGTAAGTCTGTACGTATATCAAGGTCATGAGCCACATTAGGTATATCAATTGCGCCGGGAGTGCGGCTGCTGGCTACAATTGGGCATGCTTTTTTATTTGCTTGGCAAAATTGTAAAAAATCAAATGCATAACGCTCGGGTAAAATCATTAAATTAGCTTGTACAAACCCCGGTACAAAACCCGATGTATGCCCCGTGTAATCTTCATTGCGGATCATATTTCGAATTGCATAGGGTGTCGTAAGCGAAGCGTTATGTTGCATAAAATCCTCTTTAATTATTATTAATGCCATTAACGGTAACGGGTAACGTACCCGTTGCCGCGGCTTTACCAACTAATACTTTAGCAAGAGCTGTAAAAGCAGGCCCTGCTACTTTAACATTATTATCTATATCTATGTTATACGCATAAGTTGCTAAAATTGCATCACCATATTGGCCAAATTTTGCAATATCATAAGGGGCACGTAAGCTAACAAACACGGTTTTTTTATTAGCACGTTGTGCCTGTTGTAATAAGTTTTCAAGAGCTGCGCCTTGCTCAGATTTAGCGATAGCAAATTGTGGGTCATCGGCTAAATCATCCATCCCGCCAATTTCAACGGCACTTTGATTCGGCGATGCGTTACCCGCAATAATAATATCAGCATCGTTTAGTGCTTTTAGAGCCACACTCGGTTCAAACCCTTGCAAACTTGTGCAGCTATATTGGTAGTCATTATCAGCGTATTCTTTAATTGCTTGTTCAAGCGCCATGCATTTACGAGTATCAGGCATAATAATATGAACTTTAGCGTTATTAGATAATTTTAACGGTAGGGTACTTTGTACATTTTTGACTAAAGTGATAGCAGCAAGGGCAAGCTCAGCCTCGACTTTTCGGTGACTTGAATCACCAAGTATAAGTTGTGCTTTTTGTATAGCAAGCGATTCATCAAGGGCTGTAGTGAGTTTAAACTTACTTTTAAGCTTTAGTATACGTTGTGCAGATTGCGCTATTTCTTCGCCATTGAGTTGACCATTTTTAACCTCTTTTACTAAGCGTGCAATAAGTTGATCAAGTACCAGTAGATCTTTAGGGCTACGAATTTCGATTGGCATGAGCGCAATATCAACGCCGGCGGCAAAAGTATTTATTACGGCTTCAATTGGCTCAAAAAAGTGGCTGATACCGGCCATATCAAGGGCATCGGTGATCACCACGCCTTGATAATTCAATTCACCACGTAGCAGGTCGGTAATAATTTTACGTGACATAGTGGCGGGTTTAATCATGGTTTTACCATCTTTACTAACAAAGGTGGTGTCATCAAGCGCGGGGTATTGGATATGCGCGGTCATGATCATGCCTGGGTTTTGCTTTTTTATAATATCTTTAAAAGGAGGTAAATCTTGCTGCCAAATAGTTTCTTTATCATGCATAACTTTAGGTAAGCCGGTATGGCTGTCTACGTTTGTATCACCATGGCCTGGGAAGTGTTTTAGTGAGGTGATTACGCCATTCTCTTCAAACCCTGCAACTTGAGCGCCCCCTAGTTTGCCAACCAAGCTCGGATCTTCACCGTATGAACGTACATTAATTACAGGGTTGTCAGGGTTCATATTGACATCAACAGTAGGAGCGTAGTTGACGTTCACACCTATGGCTTTAAGCTCATCGGCGATGACTTGTGCAGATTGAGTCGCAAACTGAGTGCCGTGCTGCGCATAGGTTGCACCTATTGACATATTACCAGTAAACGACGTTGCAACATCGCGTGGAATACGAGCAACCCGGCCGCCTTCTTGGTCAATAGAGATAAACAGCGGTGCACCTAAGCTTGATTTAGCCGCCGCTTGTTGCATTTGATTATTGAGTTTTACAGTTTGATTTATATTCTGAATATTTTCAGCGAATAAAATAACTCCACCAATATCATGTTTAGTGATTATTTTGGCTAAGTCTGCAGGTAGCTCAGTCATTGCAGTACGGCATTTGTTCTCGCTGTCTTGGTCGCAGTAGTAACGAAAATCAAGCATCAGCTTTTGACCTATTTGCTGTTCAAGGGTTAATTTCGTTGCTGCGAAGGTCGATTTCATTGGTAAAAAACACCCTAATCCAAAAATAATTGATGATATGGCAAACTTATTTAACACAGTAGGCTCCAAAGCTGAATGCTTATTTGTTGTTTGAATATTTTATTCTTCATGTTAATGCTGTTTTTGATTGAAATACAGCATTTTTTTGTAACACTAACTGTTTTTATAACTAACTGCAAAGGATTCAATTAAGTCTTATCTTTCTTGTTTAAGGCTTAATATAAAGCTTGGGCCAGATTTTTGTGCGAAAGTAAGAGGCTTATAACTGTATTTTAGTATTTCAGGTTTGAAATAATATATTCCAAGTTCATGTTGCCAAGAACGACTTACTCATTGGCAACATGAATTGATTTCTCAGCGCAGTGTTAATATATGGGCAAAATCTAAAGTTAGAATTAAATAAGACAACAGCAAGAACCTTTTCCTATTTTGGTTAAATATTGTTATCATTCGGACGAAATATAGCCATGGAATTAAAGGCGCTTTACTTCAAAGTTGAGTACTATTTTGCACCGTTTAAAAAAAACTTTAAATATCAAATTAGATTTAAAAAAATTAGTCCTTTTCTTGGCTTTATCAGCCAGTATTGTCACATTTTTAAATAGCCTCTATTCTAGCTATCAAGTGCAAAAGCAACAACTGCAAGCTGAAACTCTAAAAAGCCAGAGCGCTTACGCCGCCAAGTTAGCCTCTGCAACTGATCTCTTTTTACAGTCAGCGCAACAACAACTGGCCTATTCGGCAAAAATTATCGCTAAGAATTTTGATAATAAGGCTATTTTTAACCAAGAAGCAGAGCGATTGAAACGTCAAACCGATAGCTTTAACTCCACAGTGGTTGTATTAGCTAATGGAGTGGTTAAAGGAATTTCACCAAAAAGCTTACAATTAGCAGGCAAAAAACTGCAAAGTGATGGTGCTTTACAAGCGTTGTCGTCTAAAGAGCCGATGATCAGTGAGCCTTATATTTCTGCCGCAAACAATTTAATTATTTTTATTTCACACCCGTTGTTTGCTACTGATGGGCGATACTTAGGCTACGTGGGCGGTTCTATTTATTTAAAACATGCCAATATCTTACATGATTTGCTGCAAGTGCATTTTCATAAAGATGGCTCGTATTTATATGTTGTAGACAAAAGCCGGCGGTTACTGTATCACCCTGATACATCTCGAATTGGTGAGCAAGTTTATAATAATGCTGTAATTGAAGCGGTATTAAAAGATAAAAGTGGTACAAAGCAACTAATAAACAGCCATAACGTGGTTATGCTTGCTGGCTACGCATCACTTAAATCGGCTCCTTGGGGAATTATTACACAGCGACCATTAGAGGCTACGCTTGAGCCCTTAGACGGTCTGATGATCAATGTATTGTACCGAACGCTTCCCATTGGCTTGGCTACATTACTCTTTATTTGGCTGCTCGCTAGACTGATTGCACACCCGTTACGAGATTTAGCGCAAACAGCAAATGCACTAGATAACCCAAATGCTCCGCAACGACTAAAAATCATAAAATCATGGTATTTTGAAAGTTCCGAGTTACGTAAAGCTATGCTCAAAGGAGTGGGGGTATTTCAAAATCAAATAGGTGTACTGCGCCAAGAAGCACAAACAGATCCACTTACAGGTTTACACAATAGGCGCAGTTTAGATGGTTTTTTAGAGCAGCTAACTACCACAGAAACCTCTTTTGCTGTATTGGCTATCGATATCGATTTCTTTAAACGTGTAAACGACGAATACGGGCATGATATTGGCGATCTTGTTTTACAGTCGTTAGCGAAGATTATTTTAGATGTTACCCGTTCAACTGACTTTGTTACACGTACAGGCGGTGAAGAGTTTAATGTGATATCACCTAATGCGACAGCTAGCAGTGCCTATGTGTTAGCTGAACGCTTACGCATACAGGTATCTGAAACTTACATTGACCCGGTCGGCTATATTAATGTATCGGTCGGTATTGCGGGTTGGCCGCTAAAACAGTTGTCGATTGACGATATCTTTAAGCTTGCCGATCAAGCGCTGTATAAAGCAAAGCGCACTGGGCGTAATAGGTCCATTCTTGATTCTCAATATCAGGATGCTGAAATAAAGAAACCTGACTAAGTTACTTTAATATTGAAAACAGAAACAATGTAGGCTGTGCTACATTGTTTCTGTGTTTAACACGCTTCTTTACTGATCAGAATATGCGGTAGTACATCGCTTAAACCAACCTGCAATTTAGCATTAATTTTATAGACCTCACTCAGCCTCGCTTGGGTTAATACTTCTTTAGGAGAGCCACTGGCAACAACCGATCCTTTGTCCATCATATAGAGACGATCAGCAAAGCTTGCCGCTAATGATAAGTCATGTACCACAGCGACCACACCAGCACCTTGCTTGGCAATGTCTTGTGCTTGAGTCATTACTTCATATTGGTGGTAAAGGTCTAGGCTTGATGTCGGTTCATCAATTAATAAATAGCAGGTACGTTTTTTTGCCAAACTTGGTTGTAGCTGGCAAAGTACGCGGGCAAGCTGCGCACGTTGCTTTTCCCCACCAGATAACTGGGTAAAGCACTGCTGTGCAAGGTGGGTGACACCTAATGCCTGCATCGCACTTTTCGAAAATCGTTTAAGTGCTCCATTACTGAACTGCTCTTGATGTACAACATGCGCCATATCAACTACTTCGTTAACAGTAAACGGAAAGTCCAGTTCATAATTTTGCGTGAGTACCGCTCTTAGTTGTGCCAGTTCAGTAATGCTATAATCGTTTAAATTTTGTTGATTAATACTCACAGCACCATCAGTTAAAGCAATATCACCACAAAGTGCCTTGAGTAAAGACGATTTACCTGCACCATTCGGACCAATGATCACAACGACTTCATGGGGCTTTACCATAAAATCAACGTTATCTAAGAGAGCTTTACTGCCAATCTTAGCGGTTAAGTTAGTACCTAAAAGCATTTTACCCTCGTCGTTGATAAGTTTTTAATAACATGATTAAAAAGAATGGGCCGCCAATTGCACTGGTAATAAGTCCAATAGGAAGTTCAGCTGGTAGCATCACTGTACGGGCGAATAAATCGGCCAGGCTCAGCAATAGTGCACCACCTAACATACTTGTGGGCATTAAATAACGATGATCAGGGCCCAGGACTAAACGTACAATATGCGGCACGATAAACCCGACAAAACCAATGATCCCAGTGATTGCAACTGCAGCACCGGTACATAAAGCCGTGTATATAAATACCTGTTTTTTAAGCTTAGTAACATTAATGCCCAAATGTTTTGCTTGTGCTTCACCTAATAAATATAAATTAAGTGGTTTGCCTAAGCGAAGTAACGCTACGCAGCTAAAAATAATCAGTGAAATTGTTGGCAACATCATAGCAAAATGATTACCCGCCAGTGAGCCCATACTCCAAAAGGTTAAATCCCGTAACTGTTGATCGTTACTGATCAAAGTTAATACCCCAATGAGTGAGCCAACAATCGCATTTACTGCAATTCCCGCTAATAGCAAACTAATAATGGTAAATTGTCCACTATGGGCGCTGAGTCGGTAAATAAATACACATACCCCAATGCAACCTAAAAATGCGCCAACAGGCACAGCATAAATACCTAAACTATCGCTAAAATTAGCAAATAAACTGGTGCCTAACACTATCGTTGCAACGGCGCCCAAAGCCGCACCGCTTGATACACCAATTAAACCAGGGTCGGCTAATGGGTTTCTAAATATAGCCTGCATTGCGGCGCCGCATGCTGCTAATCCCGCACCGACAATCATCGCCAGTACTAAGCGAGGTAAGCGTATTTGCCAAATAATGGCATGCTTAAGCTCATCATCGGCAGTTTGATTTATAATCGAAATAATTTCACTAATGCTAATGGCAACACCGCCTTTACTAAGGGCGATAAAAAAAACAATCACGCATGCTATAAACAAAGCGGGGATCGCCATACGGCGGTGCTGATTTTGTGAAATTATTGTACTACCCAGAGCCAGCATGATCAGTACTCACTTAATTGGGCGGTCACATTGTTGGCACTCGGTGCAAAACGATATTGGTAACCTTGTGGTAATTGAGCGCTTGGGTGAAAGGTATGGGCAAGCTCAACCACAGCTTGTGGTGTACGCGGGCCCATACCGAGTAAATAACTGCCATCAAAGCTATGAACTTGGCCACTTTTAACTGCATTTGAAAACTTAAAGTGGGCTAGCTTTTCTAACTTAACGAGTGGATCATCGCCATGGCGGCCCATTGTGATGATCACATCTGGGTTTATGGCGAGTGCGGCTTCGGTTGAAAGTGGCTTCCAATTATTAATTGAACTTGCTGCAACATTAACGCCTCCAGCCGCGTTGATCAGCTCATCAGCAGAAGTGCCAGCGCCGGCTACAATAGGTTGACTATTGCGTACACTGAGAACAAATAGCACCCGAGGTTTAATCGTCGTTTGCTGTAAAATATAACTAAGTGCATCGCGGTCAATTTGCAGAGATTGGGCTAAAGCATCGCCTTTTTGGTCGACATTTAGCAAGTTAGCAATTTTTTTTATTTTGTTTTCAATCCCGCCTAAATTATCATTTTCATCAAGAATGACTAAGTTAATACCGGTTTGTTTTAATTGCTCGACTACTTTTTTTGGCCCAGTGTCTGCTTCACCAATCACTAAATCAGGATTTAACGATAAAATACCTTCTGCACTGATCCTTCTAACATAGCCTATTTGTGGCTTTTCTTTCGCCTGAGCAGGAAAAATACTCGTGCTATCAACCCCAATGATCCGTTGTTGTTCATCAAGCGCGTATATAATTTCTGTAATTGAGCCACCTGACACCACCACCCTGTGTGGAGTTGTTGACTGCTTTGCAAAAACACATTGGCTTGTTACAGCAAGGGTTATAAAAATTAAATACGAGAGTAGGGGTTTCATAACGATTCCATTGTTGATAGTATTTATTGCAAATAGTAACAGTTTGCATTTGTATTTAAAAGTTATGAAGTTTATTATTTTTCTAATTATTTCTTTAGGGTGCCATTTAGGCTGGCTGTATTCTCAGCCAGCTCAACTAAATTTGGTGCAATTTAGTGATGCCCAACCTGCTGATAAAGTTGCGATTAAAATCATCGTATCAAAGCCTGTTAAGGCAAAAAAAGAACGAGTGGAAAAACCAAAAGTTGTTACTGAACAAGCGCCAAGCACGCTATTTCATTCAAAGGTTAAGCGCCTAGCAAAACACGCAACCGTAAAACAAAGCGCAAAAACAGCTGTATCAAATAAAATAAAACCAGTTATAAAAAAAACTATCGTTGAGCCCGCCACTTCAATTGCAAAGGTGAACCCCGTTACTGAACCTGTTAAAAAGCAGTCAAAACCAAGTCAAGCTGCACCTGCTTCAAGCGCGCCTGTCATAGCAAGACTGCACTCGTTAAAAAATCAAGTTATCGACCTAAACACACTCCCTATTTTTAAAGCGCCTAGACCCACTTTAAATTACCCACTAAAAGCTAAGCGCCGTGGCTATCAGGGGGTAGCGATTTTGCAAATAGAGTTAGCCGAAGATGGCACCATTGCACAGCTTTCTGTATTAAAAAGCAGTGGTTTTAGTGAGCTTGATAAAGCGGCATTAAATAACGTGTCGCAATGGCAGTTTCATCCTGTGATGCGTGATCAACATAAAGTAAAAGCTCGGTTTAGTGTGCCAATAGAGTTTTCCCTACGTTCATAGTGTCCTTAATAAAGAGAAATAATTATGCAAGATGTATTTTCTGCGGTCGGTATTATGGCTTGGCCATTATTTATGGTTTCAATTATTGCCTTAGCTATTGTATTAGAGCGTAGCTTAGCATTTGCACAAAGTTGGCTGAAAATGCAAAAAATTAAACAGCCAAATAGTGAGTTTATACAGCTATTAAAACAAAAGCCTCAGACAGAGCAACGTCAACAATGGTGCCAATTATATTTGCAGGATTGCGTGAGCAGTTGGCGTCAACGATTAAATATATTATCGCTATGCGGCACGTTAACCCCATTAATGGGGCTGCTGGGTACCGTATGGGGGTTAGTATTGATGTTTAAAAAAATAGCGCAAACACATCAAGCCGTGACTCCCGCGTTACTTGCTGATGGCTTATGGGAGGCGATGTATTCAACTATGGCCGGACTTATTATTGCCATACCTTGTTTGTTATTGAGTGGTGTTTTTAATGCATTATTAGAGCGCTTACAAACAGATTTGACCCGTATTATTAACCACTTAAATTATCAACTCAGTTTTGATGAATTGCCCCATGCTTGAGCTTCCAGAAAAACCGAATAGTAGCAATCTAATGCCTGATTTAACTGCATTGATTGATGTGCTCTTTATTTTACTCGTGTTTTTATTACTCACCGCCGCAGTAAAACTCGACATGCTTGATGTCACCTTGCCTGAGGTTGGTAGTGATAATCAAGCGCCACTTGAGCAACAAAAAGCGATTGTATTAAGTGTAAATTACGTTGATAGAAAGCTTATATATGCTTTGGCTAAGCAGCCTTATCAGTCTTTGGGTGACGTTATTGAGGCTTTACAACAGCATAACGAACAACAACGAGGCGTTTATCTTGCAATTGATCAGCAAGTGCCCAGCGGTGAGTTAGTTAAGCTTTTAGCTGCACTGTCGAAAGAGGATCATAAAATTGCCAATATACTTATCAAAAGAGAATGAAAACAATTCTCATTAAAGTGGTGTTCTAGTATAATACTTATGTTTTAAACCAGTATGAGTTTGGTGATTAGGGGGCTAATCAAGCTCATTGCCTAATAACTACAAACTTTATGGAGCGACAACATGCGCCTTTCAAAACTGGCTTTATGTATTGCCAGTGTTTCACTACCAGTGATTGCACAAACAAACCTATCAGAACAACCAAAACTCACAACAACGCTTGATGCTGTTACGGTTACTGCAACCCGAACAGAAAAGACCGCGTTGAGCTCTTCGCAAGCTGTGAATGTTATCAGCGCAGAAAATATTGAAGATGTGCTCGCAACAACCGTATTTGATAGCTTGATTGCTGTACCCAATGTAACGGCCACCGGGGGGCCGAGAGCCGGAGGGCAAAAGTTTAGTGTGCGTGGCTTTAACGATGCTGAAGATGTGCTTGTAAGTGTTGACGGCGCCATTCAAACTTTTGAAAAGTACCGAATGGGCAGTTTTTTTGGTGATGCAGACTTATACCGCACTGTCAGTATTAAACGTGGTCCAAGTACCGTATTACATGGTGGTGGTGCGCTCGGTGGTGTGGTCGAAATGGAGCTCAAAGATGCCAGTGACTTTTTAGAACCCAATCAAACTGCGGGCGCAAAAATTAAACTAGGGCATCACAGCAATAATAACGAAAACAATGGTAGCGTTTATGCGTATGCTCGGCCCACCGATTCTCTGGATATTTTAGCCGCGTATATTCGACGACAAAGTGATGATTTTGAATTGTCTAATGGCGAAGCACTCGACAACTCTGCAATCGAAGCCGAGTCTTTATTGCTTAAAGGTGAGTATTACTTAACGGATGACTCATTAATTGGACTTTCATATAGCCAAAGTGAAGACAGTCAAAGAACAGAATTTAATACCACAGATCCGGGTGCTTGGGGCACAATTTATCGTAAAGTAAAGCAATCCGTTACTAATCTTAGTTATGAGTTAAACCCGGCTAATAACAAGTACCTTGATTTAGCTGTACGCTTTGGTAACAGCCAAAGTCATGTAACTGAAAGTGATGGTCAAGGCATGTTGGAAGATTATATTGGCGTAGAGTCTCATTATGAATACAACATCAATACGCTCGATATTATGAACACCAGTGTAATGGGTATGCATGCACTTACTTACGGTGTACAGTATTCAGACAAAGAACGTGTAGGTGATAAGCAAAGTTATCCATGCTTAGAGTACAATATGCAAACATTCGCCTGCATCAACTACAGCCCAGAATTAACTTATAGTCAAATGACCTCGCAACCAGGTGGCGAACAAAAACGCATTGGCGTGTATATTCAAGATGAATTTACCTGGCAGGCACTTACATTAACGGCTGGCGTAAGATATGAAGAATACCGCACCAAACCAACCGCATTGTTAGCTAACAACTTCGCAAAGCTAGACACCAAAGTCGAGCATTCAAAGGTGGTTCCTGCTGTCACAGTAAATTATCAGTTCACTGATGAGTTTGCTTTGTTTGCCAGCTACCAAGAAGGCTTTAGAGCACCATTAATTGATGAATTATATGATTTATATGATGGCCGTAACCCTAATTTAGAGCTAAATACTGAAAATAGCCAAAACCAAGAAGTAGGCATGAGCTATCAAACGGATAATGTGTTCTCTTATCGAGACTCATTAACTGGGCGCGTTGTTTATTTTGACACCCAAGTTGATGATGAAATACAGTCAAATACCAGCTCTGCAACCAACCCAGCTCCAGCACCTCGCTACAACAACAGCGGTAATAATGACCGTGATGGCTTTGAGCTTGAAGTGAACTACGCTCACTCAATAGGCTATTTAAACCTTGCTTATAGCAAAATATCAGGTGAAGACCAAGACGGTGCGCCACTATGGTATTTACCCGCAGATAAACTGGCACTCACGGCTGGTTTATTTTTCTTCGACGAAGCGCTACGAACAGGTATCAGCGTTCAGGATGTTGCTGCGCGAACTGTTCTAGCCTATGACGGGGTAACCCGATCATATAAAGAAACACAACAAGCCAGTTATACCCTAGTCGGTTTGAATGCTAACTGGGATGTTAATGATTATTGGAGTGTACGTGTCGCGGTAGATAACTTGCTCGATAAAGAATACCAAGTAATGGCCGGTACGGGTGGTGCAATTGGTGATTATGGCGTAGGGCGTAACATTAAAACCCAAGTTAGCTTTAAATTTTAATCTTAATACACCTCAAGGTGGAAATTGCTTTGAGGTGATTTGGAGCTAAAGCTCTGCTTGGGATGCTAAGCAGAGTCTTAGCCAACATGAAGCAGAGAAGATAACTTTATTTGAAGAACCGCAGAAAAGTATTATTAGCAAAGAGAATTCAGTTATGTCAGCACTTACGCCATTTGCAGCGAGCAGCTTAGCGTCTGTAATTCTTAATGTCAGGTAATAAATTATTTGCATAAATGTAAAAATGTGCAATATTATGGTTTTAATATAACAACCTATAAAGTTGCACCATGCTTTTAAATCTCTGTTTTAAATCAATTTCATTATTCACAGCTATTTACTTTATAAGCCCAGCCGTAAATGCTGACGAAGTTGGCACTAAAACCAAGCGTGACGAATTTGTAGATATAGCGACGGTAATACCAACAGCTATATTTGATATTCGTTATTACAGTGCTAACAACTTTGTTGGTCAACCTGTTGATGGTTATAAAGCACCTAAATGTTTATTACATAAAACAGCGGCAAAAGGGTTGCAGCAGGCACATAAACAAGCGCAGCAAGCTGGGTATAATTTAAAAATTTTTGATTGTTATCGACCACAGCGCGCGGTTGATCATTTTGTACGCTGGGTTAATGACGAAAGCGATACCAAAACCAAACCTGAGTATTACCCAAATTTAGGCAAAGATAAGTTATTGGGAGGGTATATAGCTGCCAAGTCTGGCCACAGCCGTGGCTCGACAATTGATTTAACACTTACAAATGCGCAAGGAAAAGAGCTAAATATGGGCTCCTTATTTGATATGTTCGATACCATTTCAAATACCGACGATGAACGTATTAGCGACAGTGAAAAAGCCAATCGTTATTTACTAAAAAATATTATGATGGCCGCAGGGTTTGCTCCATATTCAATGGAGTGGTGGCATTTTACCTATAAGCCACAAGCGTACCCAGATACCTATTTTGATTTTGTAGTGCAGTGACATCGCTGAAAGTTATTATATAAAGAGTAATAAAGTTATTGACATAACACAGTAACTCTATATAGTAGGCCTCAGCTAGAAAGAAAGCATGTAATTTATAAATCTCCATTTCGTTGTTGTATAAGTAATACTTGTAGTACCGTCCTGAAGTTTTTAAGTACCATCTCATTTTTTGCTACACCCGCCCATATGGGCACTATTTTTTATTTTATATCAGGATATTACAATGTCTAACATCGTATCAGGTACAGTTAAGTGGTTCAACGAGTCTAAAGGTTTTGGTTTCATCGAGCAAGAAAACGGTCCAGACGTTTTCGCACATTTCTCAGCAATCAAAAGCGAAGGTTTCAAAACTTTAGCTGAAGGCCAACGTGTAGAGTTCACTCTTTCACAAGGTCAAAAAGGTCCACAAGCGGATAACATTACTCCGTTATAATTTTTACTTTAATTAGTAAAAACAAAAAGCGCTTTTATAGCGCTTTTTTTGTGTCTGAAATTTAGTAAAGAGTAATACCAATACTATTTATTAAGTGATCAAATTTATCCATTTTCTCGAACAGATACGCTTAACGTTATCAATGTCTGAGCGAAATACATTCCACGCCCTACTTACTTGTTCAACAATATCGTCATAACTTGCAAACGTACGATTTGATAGCGCTCTGTTTCTCATCCATGCCCATACTTGTTCAATGGGGTTCAGCTCGGGTGAGTAGGGAGGCAACGGTATCACCGACACATTTTGAATGTCTTGTGCAACATTACCCATATGCCAGCTTGCGCGATCAACGATGACCACTGCGTGCTCTCCACAGGGCGTCGCATCTGAAATGAGTTGTAAGTGTTGCCGCATTATATCCTTACTCAAATAAGGCGCTATAATTGCCTCCGTCTGGCCTGTTGCAGGGCAAACTGCACCAAAAATATGAGTTGATAGAAATTGTTGCTGCTTGAC